>CAXHFZ010000054.1:0-7297 GCA_964016325.1 uncultured Candidatus Poseidoniales archaeon
CCACGACGTCATTCGTCGGCAGCGTCAGATGTGTATAAGAGACAGGTTCATACTATCCTGCAACTACTCATCCAAGATAATCGAGCCAATACAGTCCCGTTGCGCCGTGTTCAGGTTTAGGCCTCTTGCCGATGACCAAGTCAGGTCAATGGTCGTCTCAGTCGCTGGTGAGGAGGATATCAAGCTTGACTCCGATGCTGCAGATGCAATAGTTCACGTCAGCCTAGGCGACCTGAGGAAGGCAATCACCTCTTTGCAGGTCGCCGCCTCCATGGATGAGCACGTCACCAGAGAGATAGTCTACGAGACCACTGCCACTGCTCCACCAGAGGAGCTACATAGGTTCTTCTTAGCGTGCAGGGAGGATGGATTCCAACCAGCCAGAAGGAGATTAAGGGAGCTTCTAGATCGCTTTGGCCTCGCAGGAACGGATCTCATAAACCAGCTTCACAGGGGCCTCGGTGACGTCCCCTTCCTCTCGGAGGGTCAGAAGCTTGCTGTGACTGAGACAATGGCTGAGGCTGACTACCGAATGGTGGAGGGTGGTGGAGAGGCACTCCAACTGGATGCAATGACGGCCAGACTCTGCACTTTGCTATCGCCTGACTTACAGAAATAACACTAGTCTGTAACTATCATGAAGGACGCAGCAGGAACGATTCTCTCGTCAGGCGATCCTATTCCCTTAATGACAGATCGAACAGTGGTGTCGGAAATCTTTGCATCAGACTTTCCACAAACCTGGGTGTCGCCTTCTGTTGTTGGTTTACCGAAGGTGTAAGCACCATATCCAGCGATCACATGACTGGCGCCTATGGTTGACATAAGTACCTGTTCTATCAGAGAGGTAGTGGTGACCCAGCTGCCAGTCAGGGCTGTGGTGAAACCGAGAATCACAGATACCGATGAGACGAAGAAGGCGATGTGCATCGTCAGAGCGTTCGTAGAGGGTCTCGCAATTGACAACCCGCCGGACCCGACAAGAATGGCCCCGAAGAGCAACGGGAACAGGGCAGTGATGTATCCTGTGGCGGCAAAGAAACCCACTCCCAGTGAGGCCATCATGCCCCCCGTGAGAATGGACAGTTGAGGCATGTTGAATCCTGCAATAGTATATCTAGTCATATTAGCGGATTCTAGGGTGAGTATATTATAGCGTGTTTGGCAACACACAGATTGGAGGGCCTATCCCGTCTGGCTAATTTTGATTTCCCAGTCTCTTGACCACTCATTTACATCCCACGGTCCCATGTTCTCCCGGGACTCACTCATCTCGATATGGAGCTCATAGGTCCCGGGCCCAAGCATTCCCAGATCCCAAGCGAGCGGTATGTCCTCCGCTCTGTTGGTTACTTTGGGACCAAGATTGACCTTTCTGGTCAGGGAGGTTTCGTTGCCCCTGAGCCAATCGCCCGAATTCTGCTCTTCAAACAACGTCATGGCTTCCGTGAGATTCCCAGCTGTGTCATTTGCTAGAATTAGTGTATTTCCCTTGTGAGTCAGCGTAATCAGGACCTTCGCAGTATCTGCCTCGATGTTGTCAGCGACCCCCAGCCCCATCACGACATGCACCTCATCCCGATCAATCTCCAGAGAGTACTCGCCACCGCGCCAGCTAGAGTCGATTATCCCGTCGGCCTCCTGAATGTCAATGCCGTTCGAAGTGGTAGGTGGGGCTATATCGCTCAGAGGAGGGTTGGAGAGGACGAATGTAAGAGCCAGCCATGAGAATACGAAAAGGAAACAGGCCCTAAACCAGTTCCCACCAGTGTAGAGCTCTACGTACTTGTTGGGTATAACAAGCTTGTGTATGGAGGGCACAGTAGCAGCGAGGGAGACAGGAAGCACCCATAGGATCCTACTGGGCTCGGTGGTAGTTGGCATGAACACGTATCTCATGAACAAGGCAATACCGAGACCGTAGAGTATCACGAGCCACATCGAGTAGGCATCAGCCACCTCCTTCACGGCATGCTCATCAGGCTTGAATGGCTCAAGCTCACGACTCTTCGCATCCTCCTTGTCACCAGATCCGCCACGCGCTCTCTTGCGCTTGTCGTAGGCGCTCGCACGCATGGCGGTGTCCACGTCTACCATGGCTATCGGACCCACTCGGCGGTGCTTACCACATCAACCCTGTGGGTCCAAACCCCAATCCTCGGGGACGCTAACGCTCAAATGGCCGATGCCGGTCCCCGATGCGTCGCCGGGGTGGCGTAGTTGGTAGCGCGTCGGACTCATAGGGTAACTTTCTGCGGGGGGCACAGCCCCTCTGGAGCTAGTCGATGAGCGCAACAGCCTAACTGAAGATTGTCTGAGACATCCGAAGGTCGCGGGTTCAAGTCCCGCTCCCGGCACCAAAAACGAATGCCGTACTATTGACCAAGAGGAAACAATCATTGAATAGGGCCGTTTTTCGTAGCAGGTAACATGAGTCTGAGCTCGCTTAATTGGGTCAATCGATTCACAGATCAGACTCCTGGAGACACGGAGGTCGGGGGGACTCCCCGACAGGTTCCCGGTGCTTGCTGGTCGAGAGTGAGGCCGACTCCTACGCCACGGCCAATACTCAGGCTGTGGTCAGCAGAGATGGCTGAAGAACTAGGCACCGAATTCGGGGATGATGAAATTCTCGGTGGTCGGAAAATCACTGAGGGCATGGACCCTTACGCCCAGAGATACGGAGGTCACCAATTCGGAAACTGGGCAGGACAGCTTGGCGATGGCAGGGCGATCACACTAGGCGAGGTGGATACAGGAACCGGGGTTTTGGAATTGCAACTGAAGGGCTCCGGCGTCACTCCATATTCCCGATTTGCTGACGGGAAGGCCGTATTGCGCTCATCGATCAGAGAGTTCCTGTGTAGCGAGGCCATGTTCCACTTAGGAGTCCCTACGACCAGAGCGCTGTCGATGGTCTCAACCGGTGAGGAAGTCATCAGGGACATCCTGTACGACGGCAGACCAGCACCTGAGTCAGGAGCGATAGTCTGCAGGGTAGCGCCAAGCTTCCTGCGATTTGGGAGCTTCCAGATACATGCCAACACCGGGGACTTCGAAACTCTAAGGAAGCTGGTGGATTTCACCGTAGCACACCATTTCCCAAGTCACAGTACCGACAGCGACGAGGGACTGATCGAATGGCTGAAGCAAATTGCAGACGAAACGGCTGAAATGATATCACATTGGATGAGAGTAGGATTCGTCCATGGCGTCATGAACACCGATAACATGTCCATTCACGGTCTCACCATAGATTACGGCCCGTACGGATGGCTCGAGGACTATGACCCCGATTGGACGCCGAACACCACAGACGCGAGGACGAAGAGATACAGGTTTGGTCACCAGGCACGAATAGGGAAGTGGAACTACGCCCGCCTACTTGAGGCAATCAGCCCCCTTATGAGTGACCCAGAGATGCTCTACGATGCACTGGAGTTCTACGACTCGTCGTTTCAGAAACACAACGATTCGATGTGGGCGGGTAAGCTAGGTATCGCGGAGCTGGTCCCCGGTGACGAGGAGCTGGTCGCAGATCTGACCACGATACTCCAGAGCGTCGAGACGGACATGACGATATTCTTCAGGATTCTCTCATCCATCAACGAGCCAGATGTAAGCCACCTGGAACACGCGTTCTACGACCCAGAAAGCATTTCCGTCGACCAGTTCAACGACTGGCTAGGAAGGTGGTGGAAAAGGGCGGGAGGAAAGCCCGATCAGGAGGGAATGAGACTGGCCAACCCGAAGTACGTCCTCAGGAACTGGATGGCACAGCTCGCCATTGACGCCGCGGAGAAGGGCGACTACTCGGTTGCCAAGGAGCTCTACGAACTCCTCAAGTCGCCCTACGAGGAGCAACCCAAGTTCGAGGGAGAGTGGTTCCAGAAGAGGCCTGAGTGGGCCAGGCACAGGGTCGGATGCTCTATGCTATCATGCTCCAGCTAGGAGGCCCAATCTTGAATCAGGGACTGAATAGCCCGTAGGCCGTCAGTCAGGCTAGCAGGTCCGGGTTGGAGGATGATACTCGGGTCCAACTCGTGAATCCTACCATCCCTCACAGCAGCAACAGAGTCCCAACCGGGCCTCTTCATGATCGATCCCACATCCACAGGCTTGCCACACCATGATGCCATTATTATCTCTGGGTCCCTCTCCACCACATCAGACCAGCGAATCTCCCGCTCGCTGGCGAGCTTCCCATGGGATTTCTCCGTGAAGACATCCTCTCCCCCTGCAATCTCAATCAGCTCGCTCACCCACCTGATCGCCGAGAAGGTGGGCTCGTCCCACTCCTCGAAGTAGACTCGAGGCCTCCTCTCAAGCTGTTTCCCCATGGAGCGTGCCTCCGCGATTGCCTCACGGTACCCGTCCACAAGCAATCTAGCCTTGTCCTCTGCCGCGACTATCCTGCCTATCGTCATGATGACATCCAGTATCTCCTCGATGCTCCTCTGGTTGAAAATTAGGACCTGTAGGTTCGCCCTGATCAGCTTGGCCGCTAGGTCGGCTTGTATGTCGCTGAAGCCAATCACAAGGTCTGGCTCGAGCTCGCATATCTTCCTCACGCTGCCATCGATGAATGCGGAGACAACTGGGTGTCTTTCCTTGGCCTCGGGAGGCCTGACTGTGTATACCGTGATCCCCACGATCCTGTGCTCTTCGCCGAGCAGGTAGAGTATCTCCGTGGGCTCCTCAGTAAGGCATACTATTCTCTGTGGACCATCTGCATTCACGAAGTCATCCCCTCAGAATATTTCCCCTGCTGTGTGCCGTCTTAATCGGCATCACAAATAAAATGAATCCCGAAAGCAACAAATCCATTGACTGTCCCCTGGGTTCATGGCAGATATAGAAATCTCGGACTGGGAGGTCCTCAGTGAGGCATTTAGAGAGATGTTCGACGGCCTTGGTAAGATCGAAGTGTCTGACACGGCACTCCGATTCGAGTCAGTCCACCCAGACGTAGCCACGGGGATATCCCTCTCACGAGACGGGGCCATGCTCGCTAATATGCCCCTCCATGGAATCGACTCCCGGTTCGAGAGGGCCCGGATAGATGACAGGAGGGAGTCAATCAGGCTCATCGGCCCGAGCATAGACTACACCTACAGGGTCCCTCCTGCGATCCTAAAGAGACGTGGACCTCTTAGAGGACTGAGTAGGCTATGGCGCCTGAGATGACGAACATCACGCAGGCAATCCCCCTGTCGATGACCCTCCAAGACTCGGGGCTCTCTAATAGTGAGGACAGCCTCTTAGCCCCGTAGCCCAGCGCGAAGAAGAAGAGGAAGGAAGCCAGCATCGCTCCTGTGGCGAAGGACGCCCTCTCATCGGTGGCGTATCTGCTGGAGGCGCTGCCAATCAGCATCACGGTGTCCAGGTACACGTGTGGGTTCAGGAAGGTGAATGCCATGGCCGTGCCAAGGGTCGGCACTAAGTCTGCACTGTCCTCCTCCCCTATGCTCATTCCCACAGGGTCCATCGATGACCTAACCCTCATCATCCCGTACCCGGCGATGAACAGCGCCGCGGCCATTGAGATCCAGAACTCCGCCTCCTCGACCCCTGAGAGGTACGCTCCTAGGCCGAGTACACCCACGGCAATGAGCAGGGCATCGGCCAGCGAGCACACTAGGCATACTGCGAATACGTGTGAACGAAGTAGCCCCTGCCTCAGAACGAATATGTTCTGGGGGCCTATCGCGAGTATCAGCCCCATGCTGAGGGCGAAGCCCGCGACCCCGGCAGACAACACACTCATGCCACATCAAGAGGGCATCGCCCCTTGAACCGGTCGTTTCCACCCGTCACCTTGATTTCCCCAGTGCCAAGCGGGATGCATGGTCGAGAGGGACGCCACCGAGGTATTCTCCGAGTGGGCCCTGAGGGACAGGGACCTCGGGATGGAGAGCGGGCACGCGTCCTCGGTGGAGGAGATGCTCTCAATGGCACTCTCCAGAATAGATGGGCCCTTCTCGGCCGCCGATCTCGGCTGTGGCAACGGGTGGGTCTGCAGGGCACTGGAGGAGAGAGTCGACTGTCTCTCGGCCATGGGTGTAGACGGCTCTGAGGAGATGATCAGGAAAGCCAGGTCTAGGGGTGACGGGGAGTTCCATCACATCCGACTGCCGGGTTGGAAGCCGCCTCGTAAGTACGACTTGGTGCACTCGATGGAGTTCCTGTACTACCTACACGACCCCATCTCCATGCTCTCAGAGGTCCATGACCACTGGGTAGCTCCCGGTGGCACCCTGGTAGCCGGGGTCGACCACTACCTCGAGAACGAGGACAGCTTGGACTGGCCCGAGGGGCTCAGCGTCCACATGACCACCTTGAGCGAGGCTCAGTGGAAGCAGGGAATGACGGATGCCGGCTTCGTTAACGTCGAGATGCGTAGAGTGGGCCTGAAGGATGGCTTCGTTGGGACCCTGGCCATGATAGGCACGAAGCCACGGCTCTGATCATTCCCCGTTCGAGAACGCGATCATGCGATCTATAGGCATGTGGTCCACAGTGTCCTTGCAGTAGTGCGCCTCCACCACCTTACCGTCCTCGTCAATCAGGATGTCCACTGGCAGGGTCGACATCTTCGACATCGAGAGGGTCATCGGCACGTACCCCTTCAACGTGGCCCTGACCATGGTGAGTGGCGAGCGCATTGCCCCCCACATGAAGCGCCCAAGAGACTTCTCAACTCCATTGTCCAAATAGGTCTCATAAGTCTCGTCTGCCACGATTGTGAAGGGAATTTCGCGACCCCCCATCCTCTTGGTCAGCTCACCAATTTCTGCGTCGAAGACCCCGATCATTACAGAGTCGTCAGAGAACTCATCCCATCTCTTGACTATGCTGTCTATCCTCATGTTGCAGAAGGGGCAGGTAGAGAACCTGAAGAAGGTGAATATCACCCTCTTCCCCTTCATCGCGGACATCTCGAAGGTCGTCCCGTCAATCGATGGCAGTACTAGCTGTGGGGCTTGGTCCCCGGCCTTGATTCGCATACCTGTCACCTGTTGGCTAGGTGTATAGACATTTCAGGGGACAGTGCCAACACTGCTCCTCCACCTCAGGAACGCGTAGGAGGGAACCGACCACCCGGTCACAGCGACAGTCCATGCCACTGCAGAGCCGATTACCATTCCGTGGGAGTCCAATGAGTACATTGCAACTAGGGCATAGACGCCTACCGATCCACCACCCAGAAGCATGGGCGCGGCCGCGCCTCTCGGGACTGATGGGCCCTGTGATATCCCTGTCTCTTATACACATCTGACGCTGCCGACGAATGACG
>CAXHFZ010000055.1:0-7272 GCA_964016325.1 uncultured Candidatus Poseidoniales archaeon
TCTTCATTTGACCGAGAAACTGGCGCGCGTAGGAGCTGAGGCTCTCGACGTATCTTCTCTGTCCCTCTGCATAGAGAGTGTCAAAGGCCAGACTTGATTTTCCGGATCCTGATACTCCTGATATTACCACAAACCTGCCTCTGGGCAGGCTGACGTCCACGTTTCTGAGATTATGTGTCCTGGCTCCTTTGACCTGTATCCACTCTTCGGCCGTATCGCCTTCCTTTCCTATCCCACTCATCGACAACCCTGCTTAACGTATTGCCGTGAGAGAGGCCGTCCTTGAATTCATGTATTGTTGGGAGCCAGATTAATAGGAGCTATTCTTCGGTATAGAAGTAATCAGAGGCCCCTACGCCTTTTCCGATTCCGCCCCACGGGTCGTTTTTGGGGGTCTTATGCCTCTTGGACAATCTCTTGCTGGCTATCAGAGCGGTCATGGCAACAGCAATGGTACCCAGAACCACATACATCAGGTCAATGTTTTCCATGAGACCTCCAGTGGAGCTAGGTATATGATTGGGTGTTCATTGGCTTGGATGGTACTTGATGGCTAATCTGTTCTTCTGTCAGATATCTCTCCAAGAATAACCAATCCCGCGTAACCCCCAATTATCAGAGACAATGGAGGGAAGATAGTGTTAGCCAGTGGCCCTAGTGAGGATACCAGATAGTCACCGACAACGAGTCCTATGATTGCTGTTAGAAATGGGATGCAGTGATATGTCCAATGCATGTTCTCAGCAAACCTCTCGGTAATGGTATCACCTCACTCAGTAATGATCAGGGCATGTTCTCTAAGCTGATCGAGTGAAACCACTTGGAGGGTCTCCTCATGTGTTGATTCTAGGCGTACTGGGCAGGCTAGCCCTATGTCTGCAGCGCTCTTCCATGTATTGGCGCAAACGCACCACCTGTCTCCTGGAACTAGTCCAGGGAATCTGTAGCGTGGTGCGGGAGTGATTAGATCATTCCCTCTGGACCTAGCGAAATCCAGAAATTCAGCCGTAACCTGACAGCAAACCGTGTGTAGGGATCTATCGTTCCTGTCCGTGTTGCAGCATCCGTCTCTAAACCATCCGGTCAGTGGTGACTCAGAGCATGTTTCAAGCTCTGTGCCCAGGACATTGAACGATGGGAGCATGGCACGAGGGGAGAATGCTAGGTCTTGAAATGATGTATCTCCCAACAGTACGTGTTTTTGCCCGTTTTGTATGTTATAATTAAAGTCAGTACTAAAAAGGGTTGATTCTGCCGCAAATCATGGAATCCATGAATTACAGGGCTTTCGAGCTTTGCATGGGCGATTCCACTGAGGAGGCGGTCAGGAGGGGGACGATCATTCTGGCAGTGGTTGGCTTCCTGGCACATTCTGGTATCTGGGCTCTGTATACCACAGGCAGGATCTCAATTGAAGGGGACGCGGCAGAGCTGGTCTCTTCACCACTGTCCTCGTTGTACACTCCGTTCTCGATTCTGTTGGTATACGAGGTATATCAGCTGATCAGGACAATACCCGAGTCCTTCTCCTCGTCGGTTGGAAAGCAGTACGAGATAGCCACCCTACTGATAGTCAGAGACATACTGAAGCGCCTATCTGAGATTGAGGGGTCTTCAGGATGGGAGATAAGTGATGACCTAGGTTTCCTACTGGTGGAAAGTGGAGCTTTCTTGGCTCTATTTTACACTTCATTGACATACTACAGAATGAGTAGGAATGCCGACAAAGAGGACAGATTGTCTGATGAGTTAGCAGTCTTTATTGAATCCAAAAAAATCATCGCGAACATAATGCTAGTCGTATTCCTCCTGATAGCGGCTTACTCATTCCTGACGTGGGTCGGATCTGTTCAGGAAGGCGGTGGATCTGTCAGCAGGACTATATTCTTCCTCGACTTCTTCACGTTCCTAATCCTCGCTGATATCTTGATACTCCTGATTTCCTATTGGTTCTACACTGATTTCGGCAACCTAGCTAGGAATACTGGTTTCGTTCTGTCGACGGTGATCATAAGGGTGGCTATTTCATCCGAGGGGGTCTCCTCAATGATCCTCTTTACGCTCAGCGGGCTCCTTGGAATCGCCATACTCAGGATGTTCACTCCAGCGGCGAGAAAGCAAGTCTCCTGATGCTTGTCAACGGCCTACAATACGACTGTGACAGACACTGCCGCTCTTTCGGCCTTGTCTCTGGCCTCCTCGATGCTATCACCCAGTGCCAGACAGACGCCGAGTCGCCTCTCTCCCTTTACCTCGGGCTTCCCAAACAAACGTAAGTCTGTGTCCTCCTCTTTCAGGGCAGAATCGACATTAACGAACGAGGGGGACTTTGAATCTCCCTTTCCCATGATGACGTGGGACGCCGCTGGGCCGTACTGTCTGATATTGGGGATCGGAAGTCCCAGTATGGCTCTGGTATGCAAGGCGAATTGGGAAAGATTTTGCGAAATCATGGTTACCATGCCGGTATCGTGAGGCCTTGGGGAGAGTTCGCTGAATATCACTTCCTCTCCCTTTACAAAGAGCTCCACTCCGAATATACCATACCCGCCGAGGCCATCTGTAACCGTCTTGGCCATCCTCTGGGCCTCTGCAAGTGTCCTCTCTGTCATGGGTTGGGGTTGCCAGGACTCTTGGTAGTCTCCATCATCCTGCCTGTGGCCGATTGGGTCGACGAAGGTCGTCCCCTCCTTGTGCCTGAGTGTCAGAAGGGTTATCTCGTAGTCGAAATCGACGAAGCCCTCGACGATGACCCTACCAGCTCCAGTCCTTCCTCCGTCTTGGGCGATTGACCAAGCCGATTCCATACCTGTCTCGTCACGGATAGTGCTCTGACCCTTCCCAGAAGAGCTCATTATGGGCTTCACTACGCATGGAAAACCTATTCGCAGACAGGCTTCGGTAAATTCATCTCGGTTGTCTGCAAAGGCGAACTCTGAGGTTCTTATTCCCAGATCTTCAGACACAAACTTCCTGATTCCCTCTCTATCCATTGTTAATTTTGCTGCCCTGGCAGTTGGAGTTACGCTGTATCCCTCGGCCTCCAGCTGCAACAGGGTATCAGTGGAAATAGCTTCTATCTCCGGAACTATATGGTTGGGCTTCTCAGTCTCTATGATACCACGAAGGGCCTGGCCGTCCTGCATTGGTATAGTGTAGCTCCGGTGAGCGACCTGCATCGCTGGGGCATTGTCATACCTGTCAACAGCTATTACTTCGACTCCGAGTCTCTGAGCAGCTATCGCTACCTCCTTCCCGAGCTCTCCAGAGCCTAGAAGCATCAGCTTAGTTTGGCTTTTTGTGTTTGGAGTCCCCAGTGTAGTCATAGAACTGCATGGAGGCTGGGAATTTGAAACTAGCGTATAGAATGATACTGCGGGCCGCCGAGACTGAGAATGTTTATTCCCAATAACCCGATACAAAAGACATGGAAACAACCAAAGCGGCTTTGATGACCATACTGATGCTCACGGTTGCCCTTGCAGGTTGCATGGGCGATGATACATCCGAGCTAGATGCCAGGATCTCCGAGCTGGAGCAGTCCAACATGGAGCTGGAGGAGAGTCTAGCAACGGCACAGGGCGAGAGCGCTCAGCTTCAGAGCGCTCTGGACCAGAGCGTGCAGGACTACTCTGCGGTACAGGTATTGCTCGCCTCGGCAGAGGTGAACGTGATGGAGCTCCAGGTGCAGTTGGACACTATGACTGAGAGCCATGACTCGTTGGTGACGGCCTTGGACGAGGCAGGGGAGTTCGCAGACGAGATATTGGCTGTCATTGACAGCATGAACGAGACCATGGCCTCCCTCTACGACGCGCTGGCGGAGAACGCCACACTCGCCCAACAGTGGCAGATAGAGGCCCAGAGCGCAGCTGCGGACTTGCGTAATGCTAACCTAGATGATTCGAGCCTCTATGGCGTAAATCTGTATGGCGCGGATTTGAGGCACGCGCATTTGAACAATGCGAATCTGAGATATGCCATACTGGTCAATGCCGATATGAGGAATGCGGGGCTCTTTGGTGCGGATCTGGGTGGCGCTCAACTCGACGGAGCTAAGACTGGTAATATCGCGACGTCCAGTGGTGGCAGTTGCCCCTTTTCGTTGCCTAGTGGTTTTCGATGTGTTGAAGGCAGTACGGACGATGGGTACCCGTTGGCTTCCCTAATGGGGCCTCATGCGGATCTCAGTGACTCGGACTTCCACAACTTCCAAGAGACGAGTCTCAATCTCCACTCTTCCAACATGCAGAACAGCCACTTTTACAATCTTAACATGAACGGGGCGAACATGGGCAACGCGGATCTGAGCGGTGCTACATTCGAGAACGTCAATTTGTACAACTCTGACCTCACGGGGGCTGATCTGACAGGAGTGACCTGGACCAACGTCATGTGTCCCGCGGGGGGTAACTCCGACGATAACGGGAACACATGCGAGAACAATCTCTAGTTTGCTCTTGCCTTGGGGTCTGTCTCGGTTGGTATCGAACCCGACAGGTCCCACTGCTCGAAGATGTACTCCTCGGTCTCCAAACGGAAAAGTAGGGTTCCTCCTTTGTAGGCGCTCATAGTTCTCAGGATTATTCTAAGGGGATAAAGAGTTGTTTGACTTGATGCGTCCTGTTTTATCGGTACCAGAGTGCGTCGATTACGTCCCCTGCCTTGCCATCCGTGTCTGGTGGGAGCAATGTCAATCCGTTGTGAGCCACCATACTGTGGATGTTTCCCGACCCTTGGTGAGTGTGGGTTGTCGCAAGTAGCTCCCCCTTCTCTGATCTTATTCTTATTCTTCGCAGGCATAGCTTCCCAGGCGCACCTGAAACGTCTGATTCGAGCCTTACTGAGACCCTCTCGCTAAGGCTCGGCCCCATCTCGTGATGATATCCGAGGGATCTTGATATCCACGAGGCTACCAGTACGTGGAAGACCACGAGACTGCTGACTGGGTTCCCAGGGAGGCCGAAAAGAGGTGTTCCGTTCCATGTACCGAACAGCGGTGGGCCCCCCGGCCTGAGCTTCATCCTCCAGAAGGAGAGATTTCCCTCCTCCTCCATGATCTTGCGAACGAGGTCCCATTCACCCATGCTAACTCCTCCGCTAGTCAATATGGCGTCGCAGTATGACAGTGAGTCCAGCGTTTCTCTCAGTTTGCCCAGGGAGTCATTGGCCGACTCATGCCTAACGGCCTCACAACCCATCGACTCTACCAAGGAGGCGAGGGCATGAGAATTGGATTCGTATATCTGCCCGTGAGAGAGATCTTTGCCTGGCTGAACTAGCTCATCACCCGTAGACAGAATCGCGATCCTCGGTCTAGTGATAACCTCAATCTCTCCGTGTCCCATTGTCCCGGCCAATGCTATGGAGGCCGACGAGAGGAGGGATCCAGAAGGTAGGGCCTCCTGCCCTATCGAAAGATTCTCGGCCTTTCTCCTGATGAATCCGGTCCTAGCTGGACCGTTTATCACAACATGGTCACCGTCTATTTCGGTATCCTCGATCATGACAATGGCATCAGCCCCGTTGGGAAGAATCGCTCCTGTCATGATTCTGCAGGCCTGACCGGCCCCTATCCCTGGAGGACTTGCGCCTCCTGCTTGGCTCGTGCCTACGATTTCTAGTCTCGCTCCCTCCTCTTCACAGTCCGATACCCGAACAGCGAAGCCATCCATGGCGGAGTTATCGAACCTGGGATCGTCGACCTTGGAGATTAGTGGTACAGCAGTAACCCTTCCTCGGGCCTCCTCAATCGACACCCTCTCCGTGCGTCTAGACAGGGGCTTAGTGAGGGAGATGTGGATAGCCTCGTCGAGTGATACGCCCGTCTCCATGGCCCTGCATGCGTGGTTGGGTTCAAGTGTTCTTCCACTGTGGTATAGGTGTGTATGGCCTTGGTTTCGGACTCATACTGCTCGGGCTCATGCTGATGGCGGTGCTCTATTCGAGCATAGGGCATGGGGGCGCTTCGGGATATCTCGTGGTCCTCTCGCTGACTAGCTTCGGCATGATGGAGCCTGTTTGGTTGAAGCAGAACGTTTGGTGCCTGAACCTGGTGGTTTCATCCATAGCGTTCTATCATTACAGAAATTCTGGGTTCCATGACTGGGGGCTGACGATTCCATTCGTGATAAGCAGTGTACCAATGGTACTGATAGGGAGCTACATGAGAGTCGATGGAGCGCTGTACGATGTACTACTGTCCTTCGTCCTGTTGCTCGCGGCTTGGAGGCTCTTTTCCACAGTCGATCATGATGGGCAGGACGTCTATGAGGCCCCTGGCTTCAGGAGGGAGGTCTTGGGGATAGGAGGAGGGATTGGCTTCGCCAGCGGAGTCATAGGCCTTGGAGGGGGCATCTTCCTCTCGCCATTGATTATTCTGAAGAAATGGGGCTCACCCAAGGCGACGGCCGCCACCGCATCGGTTTTCGTCTGGCTCAACTCCGCGACTGGTTTGATCGGGTCCAGCGTCTCCGAGGGGTTCGGTGTGGAGTTCTCCGATTTGGCCCCGTTCGCAGTGGCGGTATTGATAGGGGGTTTTCTGGGTAGTCGATATGGGGCCGGTTTTGCTCCGGAGAATAGAGTCAGGGCGTTTCTGATTTTGGTTCTCGTTATTGCCTCTGCAAGGAGGGTCCTTGGCGTTGTAGGGCTCTGGCCCTGATCAGAATCCTATCTTGTCTTCGTGACCGCACTCTGGGTGAGGGCAAATCACGGTGTATCTGTCTCTGGTCGGCTTGGGTATCCTCATCATCGCTCCGCAGAAAGAGCACTGATGTGTGATTACTTCCGGCTCCTTGTTTATGGGCGCTTTTGGCTCGTCGAACTCCTCATTTGATACCGTCCATCCTAGTTGATCTGAGTAGGAGTCATCTTCATCGGTGATCTTCGACTGCCTCAGCCTGAGGTTTATCTTGATTCTTCTTCCTTTTTTTGGCTTCGGCTTACCCTTGGGCCTACCCTTGGGCCTACCCTTGGGCTTACCCTTCGGTGGTGCCTCCTTGGAGGGAGCCGTTGGGGTAGGGAGCGGATTTTCCTGTGGAGGGGCTGGTGCCTTCTTCGGAGGTGGCGGTGGTGCCTTCTTCGGAGGTGGCGGTGGTGCCTTCTTCGGAGCTTCTAGCTGACTCTTGAGCTGTGCCGCGAGCTCGTAATTCTCGTCACTGACTGCCTTTGCTATTGCGTCTTTGATCTCTGACTCTGACATTGGTGGCTTTGGGGGGGGTGCCTTCTTTGGAGGTGGCGGCGCCCTCATGGGAGGTGGTGGTGGTGCCTTCT
>CAXHFZ010000056.1:0-7200 GCA_964016325.1 uncultured Candidatus Poseidoniales archaeon
AGCAGAATATGATTAGGAATATGGTCAGAAGCTTTGCAGAGGAAGTCCTCCAGCCTACCACCCTAACCAGGGATAAGAATCAGCAGGCCCCTATCGAAGAGTGGTCCAGTTTCTGTGAAACTAGTCTTCAAGGAATCACAATTGGGGAAGATTATGGAGGGAGTCCGGTCGACGATATTACTGAAGCAATTATCGTCGAAGAGTTAGCTAGAGTTGATCCGTCTTTCTCCGTAATGTACTGTGTTCATGTCGGTCTTTGTGCCCAAACAATCTCTATCCATGGGAATGAGGAGCAGAAGAAGAAATACCTTTCCAGACTGGCAGGAAAAGAAATAGGAGCATATTCCCTCTCTGAGGCTGGTTCAGGGACCGATGCGGCTGCTATGGTTTGCAAGGCTAAGCTCAGCGAAGATGGAACTCATTACCTGCTGAATGGCGAAAAAATGTGGGTAACTAACGGATCCAGTGCTGACATATATGTTCTATTTGCGAAGGATGTTGATCATCCAGAGTATGGGGTAAAGAAACACGGAGGGACTACTGCATTCATTGTTGAAAAGGGATTCAAGGGCTTTTCAGTAGGGAAAAAGGAGGATAAGCTGGGGATTCGTTCTTCTGACACCTGCTCACTTCTCCTTGAAGATTGCATGGTACCTGTTGAGAATGTTTTGAAAGGCTCGGGAGAAGGTTTCCCGATAGCCATGAATGCTTTGGATAATTCCCGTATAGGAATCGCCGCCCAAGCCTTAGGAATAGCTCAAGGTTCTTTCGAGTCAGCGTTAAACTACTCACATGAGCGTAAGACCTTTGGAAAGCCAATATCATATCACCAGAGTATCGGGAATATTCTCGCAGACATGTCCACTCAGATTGAAGCTGCCAGGATGATGGTTTACAAGGCCGCTTGGGCCAAACATATTCACTACAAGGAAGGAGGTCCGAGGCATACCAAGGAAGCCAGCATGGCTAAGCTGTTTGCTGGAGATACTGCGATGTGGGTATCAGAAAGAGCAGTCCAGGTCTTGGGAGGTTACGGATATACAACTGATTTCCCTGTTGAGAGATTCTTCAGGGATGCCAAGATCACTCAAATTTACGAAGGAACCCAGGAAGTTCAGAGGATTGTAATCAATAGAGCAATCCAGCCGAAGTGATCTTTTTTGTCCGAATATTACGGACTTACTCGATCCATGCATATCTTCTTTGGCCTTCAAGATCGCCTTCCGCACTGATTCCTATCAGTGCGAATTCACTGCTCGGAGTGACCACAGATTCTTTCCTTGAACCTCTGTGAAGTGATTCGTAGATCGTTTTATCGATCGGTTTCCTCGATGAGAGCCTCTCAAATAAATTAAATCTGGATGAAATCTCCTTCCATCCTTCCTGAACTTCTCCTTCGAATACCTTGGCCTTGGCCCCCGAGCCATATCCACAGAGGCCGACCTTATTCCCTCCCATCTCAGTTCCATCTAGGTAGTCACTCTCCATAGCAGACATAAGAGCCAAAAAGATCGAACCCGTGTATTGATTTCCAATCAGGCTGGACGCTCGCTGTGTCTTCTCAATTCTCTGCTCTGCGAAATTCTTGAATTCCTCGGTCTTTGAAATAAGTCTCCTGTAGGAGTCATTAGCACGCTCGAATTCTTCCATCCCTTCTGGAGTATCGGGAAATGCCTCTGGAAGTGGTTCTGGGCCAATCTCTTCAGTAATATCATCCCAAACTGGAAGTTTTCTCCTATCATGCCTAAAGACATCTGGGAACATCCTCTTTCCCTGGAAAGCGTACGGAAGATGTACAATAATCCGTAACCACTGTTCAGTGAGTATCTCATCGGTCTCTGGATTGTATCTTCCATCCCTGATTGCCTTCGACCTGAAGTCGATGAACGCCGTTTTTACAGATTCAGAATAACATCTATTCGAGAATTGCCCGTCAAACACAGGCATATCTTTGTGAATCATTAGCTTCTCATTCTCGAACATAATATCGTCTTTCTTTGATGAATTTGGGAGGAACTTGAGGATTCTCTCTGCCAATCCATCTTTGACCCTCTCTCCACTCTCCTTAGCGATTTCTAATACATTCTCAATGATCATTCTAGTGTTAACTTCCCTTCTAGGTTTGAAGAAGTCATGGACGGGCATTGTAGAAACTCCCCAAATGTCAGGAATGGCAAGGAGCCTTGGACTGTGCCTGATTAGGATAGCACCTCCTCCTGCACCTTGAGTATACTCTCCGCTTGACCCAAGATCATACTTCGCATTATCTGCGAATACAACTATGCCGATCCTGTCTTTTTCCGGCCCTCCTCTGGCTACCCAATCCAGAGTATTGTGCATGGCATCTACAGCGCCAATACACGCGAAGGTCAAATCTACGACATCACAATTTCTAAAGCAATTTTCACCATATTTTCCAGAGTACTTCTGCTCTAGCATGTCCATTATGTATGTGGCTGTAGGTTTGGCACCGTCTAATGCGGACTCTGTACCTAGATAGATTCGGCCAATCTTATTGGGATCTATGTCATTGCGGTCTATTAGCCTAGAAGTTGCATTGGCACCCATCGTAGCAGTATCCTCATGTACATCTGGAATAGCCATGGCAGAGAGTCCTAGTCCCTTGTTTAGTTTAGAGAAATCTGCACCACGGAAATCAGCGAAGTCCTTCATGTCGAAGTAAAGCCTAGGAAAATGAATTGCAATATCGTCTATGCCGACATCTGACATAATTTCACCAGCCTCGCGTAGTAATGGGGGTTATGATACCTGTCCCTGAAGAAACGTTCGAAAAGCGTAAACTACAATGATTCAGTCAGATTCCGAGAGTGATTCCATACTCTCCAATAATTCGGGATTTTCTTGAAAATGTTTGGACACGGGTGAAAGGATTACAGAAAGAGCGTCTGCAACGGCTATTTTTGCATCCAATGGGTGCACATTTCCTCCCGAAACAGATGAAACAAAATCATCAGTATTAGAGAAGCTGGATGAAGAGCCATACTTTGGATCTGGAGTTACAACTATTCTCCCCATTCTTGGCATGATGATGTGTTTAACTATTTCAAAGATGGCAGAAGAGTCGTTTCCGACCTCGAGAAATGCTTTCTTCATTTTCCTTCGGAGTACATCTTTGGAGTCATGTAGAATTATTGCATTATTAGGGTCTGACTTGGACATCTTATATTCGAATGAATCCATCCTTCCACCTGCTCCCTTCAATCCGGAAAGCATTGGCGTATGAATACAAGTTGGCTTAGTCCAGCCATTTCTATCAGCTACCTCTCTCATGTACATGTGGGCCTTTCTCTGATCCATCCCTCCGAATGCTATGTCGACCTCCAGCTCAAAGATATCAGCAGCCTGCAGAGCAGGATAATAGAAAGCAGATAAGTCGTGGTCGGAAGAATCCTCATCCCTTCCCATAATGCTGAATGTCCTCCTGACCCTTGAAAGACTCATATTCTTAGAGCATCGTAGTACCCTTTCCCAGTATTTTCCTGAATCCATGACCTCTGATGCTCGAACGAACCGTACTTGCCCGGGGCCATCACCTAATTCTGGATAGTCGAGAAGGGCCCTAAAGACCTCTGACATGTAATCAGCAGCGATTGATATCTTTCCCATATCTCGCCCAAATTTATCATTTACCCAGGCATGCCAATCAGCCAGTAGAATAATGACATTCACCCCTTCATCCAACATTTTCCTTATTGTTCCCGAAAGGAGTAGCCATCCCAAATGGGCTTTTCCGCTTGGCTCAAGGCCGATATATGCTACCAGTTGATTGTCTCCAGAGTGAGATTCTGAACCTGAAAGAACTGCTTCTACATGATCCACTCCGATAACTTCTATGCAATCTGAAAACATCCTACCTGCGATAGGGTGCTGTATCCCCTCATCAGCCTGAGTTTCATCGGAGGGCATTTTTACACCTAATTGAATAACTTGTTCAGTTTTTCTGCTCTTCCAGCGGCTTTCGTATTTTCATTAGATTCCAAGGCTTCCTCGATTTCAGAGATTAATTCCTCTGCCTGACCTATTTTGTCTTGTGGGATGGCCTCCGACATAGACATGAAATGACGA
Organism: uncultured Candidatus Poseidoniales archaeon; assembly: GCA_964016325.1. GTDB lineage: Archaea > Thermoplasmatota > Poseidoniia > Poseidoniales > Thalassarchaeaceae > MGIIb-O5. Next base: position 4,087 of record CAXHFZ010000056.1, read on the forward strand.
GCTGCAGAGATAGCAGATTTTGCCTTTGATGCTTTCTTAGCCCATTCTTTCGCTTTGTCCCCCCTCTGCTTCGAGTTGTATCCAGTCGCGTCGTCTAGGAAAGTTGTCCATCTCCTGCGATCATCCATTGCGGACTTCATGGCATCCGGGTTTTCGAAGTCTGGAGCGACATTGGTTACATCAACAATTAGGGCGTTTCCTTCGAATCTTCCTGAGATAGATGTCATTATTCCATGTGAGCCAGTGAATGAGCTGTCTCCAGTGGACTGTATATCGTCGAAATACTTGCTAGCTAATGCTGATAGCCCCCCTTCTTCTGTAATTTGTTTAACCATCCCGCGTCGTACATCGAATCGTTCCATGCCACTCGGCTTACTGGGGTATTCTTCAATTCTGCCATCATGAGTCGTTGAATATTGGGTTACGAACGGGCTATAGATGATGCGCGTATCGGAAAACATGCTTACGAGAATGGCGATACATCTGGCGATACTTTTTCTCGTATCAAATATCTCAATTTTATCGTCTGCAAGTTCCGCGGTCGGGATGAGTGATTTCGAATCTCTTCCTGGAGGTGACTTGGGGCTAGCTGGGGCTGAATTAAGTCCTTCGAAGGAACTTGTGATAGCATTTGGCCAAGATTCGAATGTTATTGTTTTCTCGGCTTCTGATCCCTCCGAGTACACAGAGACTCCATTGATTGGAAACAGTTCTCTCAATGATGCTAGTTTTCACCCAAGTGGGAACTCAGCACTGATAGTCGGGGATAATGGGACAGTTCTCAGATACTCTGATTTGGATAAGTCCCTGACTGATGCAGGGGTAAAAAATCTCTCTGGTTCTGACCTTTTATCGGTTTCATGGAGCTTATCTGGTTCTTGGGCCTACATCGGCTCCTCAGAAGGAGAAATATGGAGAGTGCGGGCTTCTGGAGACGGGGGGGCCGAAACTCACTTACTTGAGGGGTTGGCAGGCCAGAGTCCAGTTACTTCAATTGACTGTATTTCTGAAGGCATAGTATGTGTTGCTTCGACAACGTTTAACGGGATTGCAATAATACAGAGAGACCATTCTTTGAATTGGATAGGGGGGTCATCTACCCCCTGGAGTGACATGGAGTGTCTTGATTCCAGCAATTCTTGCGTTGCTATATCGTCTAATATCCTGGGCACAATAAAAGTCAATACTTCAAATCCTGATAAATCAACTATCTCAGGTGTTGAGATAATCGGTTTGGAGGGAGTTCTGACCACCTTATCAGACCATAGTGAAAATAGATTCTTGATCTCTATGGCGCCATTTGGAATCGTAGAACATGATTTAGAGAAGAATGCCACGTTTCCATGGCTAGAAAATTCAGATGTAGTGAATGAGAATATTCAAGTATCAGGAGAAAGAATTGTTTCTACATGGTCTCTGAGTGAAAATACAGGGTGGATTCTTACTGACAGGGGAAATCTGGCGTCATTTCATACTATAGATGGTGCCGGTGAAAACTCAATTGCCTCTTCAATCCTATCCGCGGCGGTTCTTTTGGCTATGCTTGGTTTCGCGGCCACTGTAATGATGTCCGTATTTGGATGGGGAAATGATCGTTCATCGCGCAAACTCAGAAAAAAGAGCGGGGCATCAGACAGTCGTCGAAAGAGATAGTTTATTCCATACCTTGATGAGGGAAAGTACTGCGCAAGGGGTGAGAACATGCCATTCGAAGCTCTGGACTTCTACGATGTCGACTCGCTCCTGACCGAAGAAGAGAGAATGGTTCGGGATATGGTTCGTGACTTCGTGGATAATGATGTCCTTCCGGAGATTGAGCATGCATGTAGGGACGGGGTTTTTCCTGATCAGTGGAGAGTTACTCTTGGAGAGATGGGTATCCTAGGGGCTCCGTTGAAGGGATATGGATGCCCAGGGCTATCATATGCTGCATACGGGGTAATCTGTAGGGAGCTCGAGAGGGGGGACAGTGGCCTTCGGTCATTTGCATCAGTTCAGGGATCATTAGCAATGTATCCGATTTGGGACTTTGGCTCTGAGGAGCAGAAGAACTACTACCTGCCCAAGATGGCTAGTGGAGAATGGATTGGGTGCTTTGGCCTTACAGAGCCTGACTATGGTTCCAATCCGGGCGACATGATAACCAGGGCTGAAGATATGGGGGATCATTATGTCTTGAACGGTGCCAAGATGTGGATTACTAACGGTTCCATTGCCCAACTTGCTGTTGTCTGGGCGAAGTTAGATGGCGTTATCAGGGGTTTCATAGTTGAGAAAGATGACGAAGGCTTCTCTGCTCCTGAAATGAAGGGGAAGCACTCTCTGAAGGCATCGGTAACAAGCGAGCTTGTATTCCAAGACTGTAAGATTCCAAAAGATAGGATGCTTCCGGGAGTAAAGGGCCTAAGAGGTCCGTTTTCGTGCCTTAACAATGCTAGATATGGAATATCATGGGGAGCTGTCGGTGCTGCTCAGGCCTGCTTTGACTCTGCAAGGGAATACTCACTCAGCAGAATCCAATTTGAACACCCCATCGCTTCTTATCAACTAGTTCAGAACAAGCTATCATGGATGCTAAGGGAGATAACTAAAGCTCAATTATTAGCATATCACCTTTCCCAGAAGAAGGACTCCGGGAATTGGATACCAGAACATATTTCCCTGGCTAAGATGAATAACGTCGATATCGCTCTTGAGATTGCAAGAGTTGCTAGGGATATCCATGGAGCCAATGGAATTCTAGATGAGTACCCTGTTATGAGGCATATGGCGAACCTAGAGTCGGTAAAGACGTACGAGGGTACGCACGATATCCATAATCTGATACTCGGCAGACATATTACAGGAATTCAAGCATTCACCAGAGAAATTTAAGATAGCGAATGAGGAAGCTCTTGGTCAATCTTGATAGGTCAATCTACCGTCGCAGGGTCAGGGAATCACATGAAGATAGCAGTTCTACTGAAACAAGTTCCAGACACTACAGCCAAGATTGCCGTATCGGGAGACAGGGTTGACCATGCATCTGTTGCCAAGTGGTCGACCAGCCCCTACGATGAGTACGCCCTTGAGTACGCCCTTCAGCTCAAGGAGGCGGGCGCTGGAGATCTAGTA
>CAXHFZ010000057.1:0-7095 GCA_964016325.1 uncultured Candidatus Poseidoniales archaeon
TTCGTCGGCAGCGTCAGATGTGTATAAGAGACAGGGATGTAGGCTGTGCATTCCTTGCATTTGAAACAGGAAGGATCAGTAAAGTCCATGAGATTACGAATAGAGCTCCTGAGACAAACTGGTCATCTGGCGTATTGCCTGGGAATACTAGTGGAAAAATGCTTGAGATCAGGAAGAATGGCGACCACGCGACTGGTTTCAGGATGGACCACGCTAACGGCCTCATTCTCTGTCTCGCCCATCCGAATCTATGTTCGGAGGAGGGGGCCCCCATACCTGACGGGATACTTATCTCGAGATTCCTGATCAGAGGGGGTTTTTGTTTAGTCTCTAAACCCCACCAAACCGGATCTCCGCGGAGCCAGTTCCTGTCACCATGTGCCTCCATTGAATACTGAGGAGGGAGTTTAGCATATGAATTAGGACGAGGGCTCGTCCTTAGGATATCTGAGAATTAGGTTTCTGGCGGCCCAAACCTCATCCACCCTTCCCACAGGAGTAGTATGAGGGGCGGTTAGCAGGATTTCTGGATCCTCTGCGAGAATGGCATGGAAGTCTTCGGCAAACTTGTCTAAAACCTCCTTCGATTCAGTTTCTGTCGGTTCGAACATTAGGCACTCGGGGACGATCTGAGGGAAATATAGGGTAGGTGCCATGTAGCCAAAATCTAGCAGCCTCTTCGCCACGTCCTTGCCTGTTACGCCTGTTAGATCCTTAAGAGGAGACATCGACAGAGTGAATTCATGCTTGACAACTTCGGCTGGACATCCCTCAATTGGCATAGCATGAATATTCAAATCAGAGCTGGGGTTCATTATCCTAAACCTGAGATAGTTTGCATTTAGGACAGCATGCTCACTCATCCTCTCCAGGTCACGGCCATATCTCCGATAGAAGGCCCACGCCCTTACTACTGCTCCAGCATTGCCATTCCATTGCTGGACCTTTCCAATAGATGAAGCGGGAGCTTCCCAGTGATACAAGAAGCCGTCCCCCACAGTGCCGATATCCCCTGAAGGCAACTCTTTTCGATTCACCAGGGGAGATGGCAGGAACTTAGATAGATGCTCCTTCACCCCTATGGGGCCACTTCCCGGCCCCCCTCCTCCGTGTGGCTGACTGAAGGTTTTGTGCAGATTGTAGTGCACAGCATCGAATCCCATCCGACCGGGGTCTGTCTTACCTAGTATCGCATTGAAGTTAGCACCGTCGTAATACATCTGCCCACCAGCAGAATGTACAATCTCAGCTGCTTCAGCGATTTCTGGCTCAAAAACGCCCAGCGTACTCGGATTGGTGATCATCATCGCGGCGGTATCTTCACCGACAGCTGAGCGGAGAGCATCTAGATCAATACGTCCGTCATTTGCACTAGGAATCTCAATAATCTGATATCCGCACATGGATGCGGACGCGGGATTAGTACCATGAGCAGAATCTGGTACAATCACCTTGTCACGGTGATCATCTCCTCGTTCTCTGTGGTATTCTTGAATACACCTGATAGCGGTAAACTCGCCTTGTGCGCCTGCAACCGGCTGGAGGGTCACCGCATCCATTCCCGAGCAGATCGCTAACATCTCCTGCATCTCGTAGTAAATCGCCAAGAGGCCTTGGATCTGTTCCTCAGGTTGCAGAGGGTGAATACGGTCTATTCCAGGATTCTGGACTATCTTCTCATTGAGTCTAGGATTGTGTTTCATTGTGCAAGATCCCAAGGGGTAGAATCCTGTATCAATTCCAAAATTTTTCTGAGAAAGTTTGGTGTAATGTCTAACCAACTCTGGCTCACTTGCCCTAGGCCAATCGGGCAATCTGTTTCTTCTCATGGATTCCGGAATGTGACTAGTAGAATCGTCCGTGAGAGGAGATGGTTGGGACCATCCAGCATTCTTCGAGCCATTGAAGTCGAAAATAGTGTCAGTCATGATGACTCCTCCACCCACGAGATAAGTGATTTCTTTAACAGAGAAATATCGGATTCTGAAGTTCTCTCATCGCAACCAATGAGAATCCATGATCCTTTATCTGGCCACCATTGACCGAGATCAAAACCCCCAATTACGCCTAGTTCGAAAATATGGGATAGGGCTTCAGATGACTTACCTGGTACTTTGACAGCAAACTCTCTGAAAACTGGGGATTTGGGAAATGCCAATTCCAGTCCTTCGACTGTTGACAGTTCATCTAGAGTCATCCTAGTCGAGGACAGTATCCTTGTGGAGAGGGTTTCCAGTCCGACGGGTCCGAGAAGAGCCATGTGCATAGCTCCCATGAGTGCGATTAGAGTCTCATTTGAACATATATTTGAGGTGGCTCTGTGTCTGCGAATGTGCTGCTCCCGAGTAGACAGTGTGAGTGTGTATGCAGTCTTTCCTTCAGTATCTATGCTCTGCCCTACGATTCTGCCTGGCATCAGGCGCAAGAAGTCCTTTTTACAGGCGAATATCCCGTAAATGGGCCCTCCCGCGGTTGGCCCTATTCCGAATGGTTGACCCTCTCCGACCACTATGTCGGCACCCCAGTTACCAGGTGGCTCAACTATCCCCAGTGAGGTGACGTCAACACCCACGATAATGGCGGTTTTATCCCCAACTATTTCCCTCAGCTTCAACAATCCCTCGTCGAGAATCCCAAATGCATTTGGCTGTTCGACGTATATCGCGCACGATCCGGATGCCTCGGTTGCTACGTTCAAATCCAAGAAGCCATCTTCATCATGGGGAATTTTCCTGATATCTATGCCTACCCCTTGGGTATAATTCTCAATTACTGACATCCTATGAGGAGGTATCAATTCCGAAACATAAACCGTATTTGGCATCTCTACCTTCTTAGATTTCACTCTCACTGCGCAGGTTATCGCTTCGGCGGCTGACGTACTAGCGTCGTACATAGAAACATTTGAGATCGGAAGTCCTACTAACTCGGATATCATTGTCTGAAACTCCCACATGGCCTGAAGCATCCCTTGACTGACCTCGGGCTGATATGGGGTGTATGAGGTGAGAAATTCTCCTCTTGTGGCAATCATTGGGACCATTGATGGAACAAAATTTCTAGACAAACCTGCTGAGATGAATGATGGTCTACTATCTAGATTGACATTGGCCCCCAAGAGCCTCTCTGCGTCCCTGAGTATTTCTTCCTCTGTCTGTGGAGGAGGCAAAGGTAGAGTGCCTTCTGATCTTATTTCAATAGGGATATCTTCAAACAGATCTTTCATGGAAGAAATGCCCATAATATCGAGCATTTCTTGCTCTCTTCCAAGGTTTGGCAATTGGTCCACGGTAACCCTCAGCTATTTGGAGGCGTAGGGAGTTTATGATTATCTTTGGTTGGGATTCTGCATGGAAGACCGACACACTCTTATTACTCCCAAGTCAGTCAGTATATCATGAAGGTCGCAATAACTGCCTCTGATGCATTCGTGGCGCCCTACATCATTGACGCCCTGGGGGATGCCGCGGTGGTAATTCCTGACGAGGTTTTGGAAGACAGTATGACTCTTGACGTCATGCTAACTCCCTGTAACTCATTGATACACATTAACTCTAGGCCAGTCGACACGAGTGTTGCTAGGAATGACCGTGAGGTCAAGATTATGATGAGAGAGGCTGCTAGGCCTGTTTTGGATGCGGTTAACCGGCACGGGGAGCTACACATGATAATTGTTGGAACATTGAGAGTGCATCCACCCTGGTCCCCGGGTGACGATTACTATGGCCCAGAGTCATCACTGTCCCCGAGAGATACCGCCGCGGAAGGACAGCTTTGGATTGAGGAGAATGCTCTTGAGAGGGCAGAGTCAGGAAGGCCTGTTAGTGTTATCCGGGCATCGAATGTACAGGGAGTCCCACTTCAAGGGCCACCAGGAAACGGAATTCTTCATCGGTGGGCGACTGAGAGTCAAATTGGTTGGATAAACGTACCAGGATCCGGAGAGGATGTGAAAGATCTCGTTCATGTGGAAGATTTGGTAAGGACAGTGCTGTCAGTTCTTGAAAACCCCCCTCTAACCAGAGAGAGTTTCGCAGTAGGTTCGGGAAAGGGAATAACCATGAGTGAGCTAGCGAATATCTACAATAGTAAAACTGGAGCTTCTGTAGAGCTGAATCAGAATTCTGATGGAGAGGTTTGGGGAATTGTGGACGCTTGGTTCTTGGAGCACAGATGCGGGTTTAGGCCTATGATTAGCCTCGAGGAGATGATCGATGAGGCTCTCGAAGTCTCTGGCTACTGAACGTCTAGAATGATTCGCTTACGAATGCCATTCCAACCAGATACTGTACAGGATATCTCACCTTCGTACCCGGCCTTGTAAAGTGAGATATCTGTACCCGAGGGGATTCTAATTTCTACTTCATTTGCAGATGGCTTTCCCTGGTCATGTAGGGAAGCTACAACAGTGTTCCCGCCTCTGTATCTATCGGAGATGCCGATTCCAAAGGTCCTCTCCACAGAAGTTATTTTGATAGAAATATCGACTGGGGTACCAGAAAGCTCCTCCTTCAAAGCATTCTGTTCCGACAACATTCGGGCTTGTGAGAATGACTCTACCATGGAGAAAATTGTAATAGCTTCAGATCCTGTTTGATCATCTGCTGGCTCTTCTGTCCTTGTGTTCTCTGGCTCTAGTTTGGATTGAGTTGAGGTCTCTTCGATTTTCTCCTCCTCAGTTGAGTTAGTAGGGTAACTGTTGACCTCTATTTCTGTGTCTTCTTGCCATTCTTTATTCTCGGAAGACATGGAAGTGATGCCCAAGGCACCTGCAGATAGTGTAGCTGCGGTGGTCGTTGCGAGAACGAGATTAGATCGGGCGATTTCTTGTAAGGAATCGGCCTTGACCTTCCATAGTTCCCTCGCGGTTGATTGTAGGAAGCTGGGTAGTTTTGAGATTCTTGACTCCGCCTGTTCATCCGCAATGGCCCTGCCCTTCTCAAGTGCTTCCACATCCGAGAATTCTGCTTGCTGCATTTCTCCTAGGATTTCCGAGAATTCCGCTGAAATGGAATCCATCATGTCACCAGGAGAATCGGGTTCGGCCTCCTCAACTACCTCTGCGACTGGTAACTCCTCGGTATCCTCCGGGGGAGCCTCCGAGGGAGACGATGGTTGAATCGTGATTTTACCTACTCCGACCCATCTCCTGGTGCCCGTGGGCAGGCCACCACCAGCAGGGGGCCTCGTCCACCCTCCCCTGTAGAAGTCCTCAGTTCCGTCGAGTTCTCTGTTATCGAGACTCCACGATGGAGCACCTCCTGATCCGGCGTTGTAGTAGTACAATTTGGCTGAGTTGATATTTTCGAAAAATGGTTTTCCGTTCAGTTCTCCTCTGGGTTCATAAAGGCCATTGTAGATGTTGTTTGGATGATCTGAAATTGTGAGAGATGATCCTTCGACGTATGGGTCAGAGGTTTTGCCATCGACGATTACGAGAATCTCTTGTAAATCAATTTGTCCATCACCGTTGGAATCCAAAACTGAGAAGATTGCATTCACTATAGACTGGGGTGCCCTCTGTCCAGTTATTGATGTCAACGCGGCCATAAATTCCTCATAGTTCAGACTCCCATTTCCGTCTATATCGTACTTTGAAAATAGTGCCTCTGAGGAAATCCCCCTAGACTTCAGAATTGTTTGTAGATTCTTAATTGCTACAGCCTCGATACCACCGTTCACTCTATCCACCCGAGTATCGACAGGGGCTATTCAGCAATGAGTGTTGTCACTGCCTATCTACAAAAAGGGAGCTCGAACGACTTCGGCCTCGATAGATCTTCTAGAGCTAGCTCTAATCCAAACTTGCTGACCGTCCACGGTACCAGAAAGATATGCCATCGCTATGCCGACACCGCCCAGACTAGGAGAGGGGGCACCACTAGTCACGTACCCAATTACGCGAGCATCTTCCGAGCGCGAGTCCATTACAGGATGCCCTGGCCGAGGTGAGGGTCCTCTCGAGACACATCTGATCGCCGTCCATCTATCTGAGTTTTCAAGCGATTTGAGCACTCTCTCTCTCCCGATGAACTCATGGCCCATATTTAGGCCGAAAGGAACTGCGGTTTCTGCAGAGTCTCTGGACAGGAATCCTTCAGGAAGATTTGAATCTTCCAGATCCCCGAGGCCCGGCCAATGGAAATCCTGACCGGATAATAGATATCCTTTCTCGAGTCTGAGAGTGTCCCTAGCACCTAATCCAACCGGAACTAGGCCCAATTCAGAGCCAAACTCAATGAATTGCCTCCATAGAAGATTTACCTGATCGTTTGGGACAAAAATCTCCACACCAGGCTCTCCTGTATATCCCGTTCCTTGAATCCAGCCCCCTACAGAGAGTTTGTTTTGACTGATATCTTGGCACCTGAACCTTCCAACATTATTACTTTCGCCCAATACTTTTGAAACTATTTCCATTGACTTTGGCCCCTGGATGGCAATAATACTCGTTTCCTCAGAGTCATCGAATATCCTAATGGACCCATCACTTGGGAGTAATTTAGTGAACCAATTCAGCATCACAGAAACCATTGAGGCGTTTGGTACTCCAAGGATTTCTTCATCCGTTCTGATTGCGAATATCATATCGTCGATTATATTTCCATCTGTGTCGAGAAAATGAGTATACCCGCATGTGCCAGTTTTAAAATTTGTAAAATCCTGAGTCCCTATGCCTGTTAACCACTCCGAAACCCCCTTGCCAACGAACCTGAATAGCCCCATGTGAGATACATCAAACATGCCGGCCGCTGACCTGGTAGCCAAGTGCTCTTCCTTGATAGAGGAATACCATATCGGAAGCTCAAAACCATGAAAATCTACTAAATTCGCTCCTGATTCGATATGTGAAGCGTACAGAGCCGTCCTAACCGGTGCGTATTTCATGCTCCGAGGGGAGGGAGTAGGAAGAATAAGTTTAGGGAACAGGGAAAATATTGTGAGAAACATGTTGTAATTGCTAATCTTTTTATGCATGGGTTTAAATAGCAAAGCTATCACTATACAACTAATGGTTGACAAGATGAACGAGAACGCCATAAGCCAAGGGAAGTCTGTGACTCTCAGCTCCTCAGGATCCGGCGGAAGACGTGC
>CAXHFZ010000058.1:0-7060 GCA_964016325.1 uncultured Candidatus Poseidoniales archaeon
TCCCTTCTGAGGAATCTCCAGAGGTGCCCTGATCATGAGTACCCTGTCCGAGTCTATTCTGAAGTAGGTTATTCCGAGTGGCTTTCCGGTATCTGGATTTTCAGGTTCTTCAAAGACCTGAATATCATGTTCTCCGTCTCTGAGCAAAGTTGCTAGATCTTCTCCATCCTCGGCCTCGGACCACTTCCTAGCCATGGATGCCTTCCTTTCAGCGAGCTTCATCCTCCTTCTTCGTTCAATATCGGAGAGCATCTTTTCCCTTTTCTCTCTCCTATGGGCAATGAATCCTTCAATTTCTTCTTCTTCATCTGAAACTGCATCTCCCTTCGCGACGTATTTCATAGCCACGTTGGTCCCTTCGGGAACTATTGGAGACGGATCTATTGGACTATTGTCCTGTGAGAATTGAGGGGGCTCTGTATTAGGCACCATGGCGGGGAGAGTGGGAGGAGGCATCATGACGGGTAATGGAGGCAATGGCATTGTTGGAGGTGTGGATGGCCTTCCTCTTGTTCTTCTCATTTCAGATTCCTCCGTAACGAACAACTCCACTGATTCATCGTCGAACAGTTTCAATTCAGGTTCGGGAGATGGTTCAAAGGTCTGGGGGTCATTCATTGCGGGAATTATCATCTTCTCACGACCAGTAAAAATTAGGAGAGAGGCCAGGGCGAGAAGTACTGTTCCTCCGGCTATTCTCTGTGTTATATCAACCTCCCCCTGGAGAATAAGAAAGACTATCGAGCCTAGGATTAAAGCCACCCAATTGATTAGTCTAGTCAGAGAAACCATGCCACTCCCAGCCTCGACAAGAGGGGGCATGTCTTCACATTGACGGGGGAGAGATGGCCTCAGACAGCGCCTTCAGTGATTTCCCTCTGTGCGAGAATGATGATTTTTCTGATTCACTCATTTGTCCAAATGACACTTCTTTTGATCCATTAGGAATGAAAATAGGATCATAGCCGAAACCGCCCTGCCCGGATATCTCATTGCCTAACCTACCTCGGCATACTCCAGTTCTTACTATTCTCTTACCGTTAATGACCAGAACACTAACTGCCCTGTACTCACAATTTCTATCTATTTCCTCACTCATAATTCTCAGAATCCCGCTAAGTCCAATTGTTTTGAAAACATACGAAGAATAAACACCTGGAAATCCGTTTAATGAATCAATGAATAGTCCCGAGTCTTCGACTAAAATAGCGCAGTCCGAAAGTTCTGAATCTGAAATCATACTGATTGCCTGATCGGATTTTGAAAGTGCTACTTCCATCAATTCTGATGTCTGTGGCTCTATAAAATTTGGAGGTTTTCCCTCGATTAATAGAAGCTCAACATCGTGTCCGAGTGGCTCTAGGTATTCTCTAGCCTCTTCTAGCTTTTTTGAATTTCCCGTCGCGAAAACTATTCTCATTTTACTACCCCAAATATCTGACTCTGTTCCTAATTTGGTTGAATCTTGAAATTACAGAGACAGGACTGCACGCCGATTCATCGGATGAAAATGAGCTGTATCCCCTCAGCACTTCATCCATTGCATTCTCGAGATCGGAATGACTCGCCGATAAGCATTCATTCAAAACTTGGAGGTCTTGACCCATGTGCTCTAGTTCTGCAGAGATTCTAGAGAGTCCGAAATCTAGTAACGAGATTTTTCCGTTTTCATCAATCATAATATTATGGGTTGTTAAATCGCCATGAGAGAATCCGAGTTCATGAAGTTCTCTTATTTTCACACCTATCTCGAACATATCATTTACTCCCCTCGTTCTGTCAATTAATGATTGATATATCGGATTTCCTTTCAATTTAGAGAGTACCATCCATCCCTCTTCTTGATTTATCTGAAGTAGTCGTGGTGCTGAGAATCCTGTAATCTGTAATCTAGAAAGTACCTTTGCCTCTACTGAAATTCGACTCTTAGTCAGCCTATCATCTAGCTCCACGTGCCTGTAACCTCTTCTTCTACGCGATTTCAGGACTGCAGGAATGCCCAGCCACATACCCGAGCTAACACTCGCCTCAGCCCCGACATGAATCAACTTAGACTCTTCCCAGTACTGGAAACAGAGGCCGGCCATGGCTACGGGAGGTCACATACCTTGAAAGCGATTCCACTGAAGCGGGGAGTGGGAAAGCATATGCAGATGCCAACAGCACCTATGCCGAAAGGAGCCGTAAAACCAAAAATTTTCCCAGAAGAAGAGATCGAAGAAGAGGCAAAAAGACTGTTCGAAGAAATAGGGCAGAGCTCTAGATGGAATATGAGAATATGTAGATCAATCTCTCCATTGACACTAGAAATTAATCAACTAAAAAAGGAGAAGGATGTTTTTCTGATAGCTCATTCTTATCAGACACCTGATATTGTCTATGGCGTTGCTGATTCAGTATCTGATAGTTACACCCTATCGAAGGCTGCAAGGGATGCTCCCCAAGAAACGATACTTTTCTCAAGTGTAAGATTCATGGCTGAGACCGCTAAGATCGTCAGTCCTCACAAGGTAGTTTTGCATCCTTCCCCTGACGCTGGGTGTTCCTTGAGTGATGGGATATCTGCAGAAGATGTGATCAAATTAAAGAAAAAATATCCAGGAGTCCCTGTCGCATGCTACATTAATACTACAGCTTCAGTAAAGGCGGAGTGTGACGTTTGCGTAACTAGTAGCAACTACCTCAAAATCTGTGAGAGGCTTCCAGGAGATAAGGTAATTTTCGTTCCAGATAGATTCATGGGGAAACACATCCAAAAACATCTTGAAGGTAGTAAAGAAGTGATTATCTTTGATGGTGAATGTGAGGTTCACGCCGAGTTCACCGGAGAAAAGGTAATTTCTTGGAAAGAGAGGATGAGTTCCATAGGAGTTGATCTCCAAGTACTGGCACATCCTGAATGCGATGCAGGGGTTTTGGAGCAGAGTGATTTTGTCGGCAGTAGTGAGCTTTTGATGAAGGAGGCAATGCGATTGGCCTCAGTAGGGAGTAACAATATCATGTTAATTACAGAGTGTGGGACTGCCGAGAGAGTACTTGCAGAAAGTGAGCATGAAATTAATCTCCTGGGGTCCTGTGTAATGTGCAGGCACATGAAGAGGACCCAGCTAGAAGATATTCTACAGGCACTGAGAGAGCCTGAGCCTGAACAAATAATTGAGATTGATGAGGATATAATTCACCGAGCGAGAAAATCTCTTAGTGAAATGTTTAGACTAGCTGAGTAGTATTGTCATCTTTCAGACTGTTTCTGCCTTGCCCATGTGAATACTAATGGGATTAGCAGTACTACCGATGTCTGCAAGATTACGGATGAATATGGTTCAAATGTCTCCTCAAGATTATACCATTTTAACTCGGCTTCGCCATTACTCGTTTCAATCCATCCAACTCCGCCCAATAGAGCCTGTGGACTAGAGTGGCTTTCATCTTCATCGAAGGTAAGCTGCTCTGTCTGATTTGACTCTATTTGATAGATGAAGACTTGATTTTCCTCAGAATTTTCTGAATTAGGTGCTCCGGGCTGAAATCTTGGTATTTGGAGGAATGCAACATTACCGTTTCCGATGCTAGGTGAAGAGGATTCCCAAATTGGAGTTGAAATCATGGTTTGCATCCCAGAAACCGTATCTGCGAAAACGGTCCTATTTATCGGTCCAACATCGACCACTGCGACAATTAATTGATCATCAACTGCAATATCGACAATTTTAGATTCTGAATAGTTTACTTCGATACCGGACTGCTCAGATAAAAATTCATCCTGATCGATTTCAGCAATAACATCCAGGTATACAGCGGTTATAGAACTGGCATCAGTAAGTGATGAGGTATACACTGTCGGTCCTGATATACCATCATCAAATGACCAAGCAATGGAATTTCCGGAGACCTCTAGCGTATCGACATCGTCGTCTATTCCGTCTAAATTAGAGATTTCTTGATTCGAATTCATTAACAAAATGCCTTCATCGGTTAGTATTACGACAAGTGGGTTTCCATTTCCGTCGTATCCAATATCGCAAATATCAATCTCAAAATCTGTATTTTTCGAGAACATTGGGACATAGGGGTTTCCTGAGGATTCTAAGTCATACAGATCTATCCTAGTCTGATTATTTAGTAAAAGATAAGAGCCCGAAATAGATACATTTGGCTCCTCAAGCCAGTCAGGACCAGAGATTATTATGCCCTGTCTTTCCTCTAGACTAGTATTCAATGCCGTGATCTCGATATCATTTATTCCATCCGGTTTTGGGTCTACCTCTATCCCAATTAGCCAATCATCGGATCCTGCGGTAGATGTCGGCCACTCGACACCTTCTACGGGAAACTCTTGGTGCGTAGCATCCCACAGAAGTACGAAGCCAGTTGAAAGTAGCAATGCCGCGATAAATACGCTGGTCTGCTTACTCCCTGGTTCCTTGAGCGGAGAAAACTTCTCTCTAACGTAGTTTCTAGAACCTCTCAAAAAAATCTTTGGATCGTCGATAAGTTTGGCGATCTTTCTCGTGAAAAGTCTTTCATCAGCAATCGTCCAAATCCCCTTATGTGTCCTCTCAGTAACTGAGACAGCTGCTATTGCTATTATCATCCCACCAATTATGTCTATAGCCCAATGGATTCCAAGATAAATAATGGAAAAGGCCGTCAAGGCTAGGAAAATTACCAGAAATCTGCGAAATCTTAGCCATCTACCGTCTTCATCCCATCTGGTCATTGTCAGCCATATCGCAAAGGGTAGGCCAATATGTAGGCTAGGCATTCCATTAGTGAACGGGTCTATACGCGTGAACCAATTATGAATCTCAGGGGTTAAATCATAGGCAATTGTTTCCATTAGGGGGATATAGTCCCCGGTTACTCTGACATTGAAGAATAGATAGAATGGGATAGCAAGAATATAGACCCAGAACATCGATAATGAGACCCTATCGGCCATATGACGGTCATCGAAGTAAATTGGGTAGACGAAGGAGGCAAATGTCGCAGTCATGAATCCCATGACGTAAAAGTGAGTTAGGATAACATCCAGAAGATCGTTCCTGAATCCCTCCTGTACCCAAAGCACGATATCTCCTTCGATAGCATAGACATAGGGAGTCATATCCAACTGTGTATTTGCCATCAGGATTCTATCCATCCCATCTAAAATATCCTTCCATAGATATACTGAAAATACCACAATCATGTGCGCCCAATATCTTCGGAACATATCTATGAAGCCTTCAATTCTAACCTTGGCATAAGGGGGCTTGAAAATCGGCATCATTGCGACACTGATTAGTATAGCACCTGTTATCCAAGTGATGTAGATCCCGCTTCCTACTGCCATTTCAATACCTTCCGAGAAGCATATTTGAAATGAATTCGACCCTTGAAAATGATGATTTCAGGTAATCTTGACTTGATGAGTGTCGCCCTTTTCCAAGGACAAAAGTATCTGATCGACGACCTTGCTGAAAGATTGTGCAGTTTCTCCTTCTGGTTCTGCCACAATTCTATGAACACCATCATCTCCTCCTCTTACAATTCCAGGATCGAAGGGGAGTCTACCCAAGAAGGGGACTTCGAGCTCCATTGCTGAATCCTCTCCTCCTCCTGATTTGAATAAATCTAGAGTTACTGACCATTTTCCCTCAGGCGAGGCAGTGATGTCGATGGGCACCCCCTTGGGGCCAATAACAGATATCTGGCTACCAGCTTCAGCTGTACCGGAAAGGGTGTATCCACTCATATTCTCCACAACACCAAGTACTGGGACTGAAATTGTTTTAGCGAAGTTGATTGACTTTCGACTATCCAAAAGTGCGACTTCTTGAGGTGTGGTTACTATAACCACTCCATCAAGATTAGGTAGAGTTTGGCTTACTGTCAGTGGTTCGTCTCCAGTACCTGGGGGGAAGTCTATCACAAGAGCATCAAGCTCCCCCCATGCTACATCACCGATGAACTGCTGAATAGCGCCTAGTTTTATTGGCCCCCTCCAAATAACTGGCTTATCCGGATCTTCAATCAAGAATGCCATAGAAATGACCTTTATACCATGCGGGCCTATTGCTGGGAATATCTGTCCATCCTCTATGTGGAGCTCTGTCCCCTCGATACCAAGCATCTTAGGTACATTAGGGCCGGTAATATCTATGTCCATTAATCCAACTTTCTTTCCCATTCTTGCCAGTGAAAGTGCGATACCTGTGGCTACAGTGGTCTTACCGACACCTCCTTTTCCAGATAGAACCATGATTTTATGACTGATTCCTTCGCTCATCTTTGACATCCTCATCTTTCTTTGCATCTGCTGGTAAGCCTGCTCCATCTGAGCTCTCTGATTTTGATTGGCTTCCTCTTGCGGAGGGGAGTCGGGGGTATGATGAGATACGGGCGAATCTGCCATGACACATGGTAAGAGAGCATATACTTCAATGCTATTCTATTACCGTAGAAACAATCTTCTATTGGGACTGAGTTAATTTAGTGATATACATTCGGAAATTTGTGAAGGTACTATTCGTCTGCGTTGGGAACACTTGCAGGAGCCAAATGGCTGAAGCGATATGTAAGAGTCTGGGGCACTCTGCTGATTCTGCTGGAACTCACCCCGGGAATGAAGTCAATCCAAACGCGATTATAGCATTAGAAGAGAAGGAAATAGAGTCGGCTGGACTTCGCCCAAAGTCGATAGATGATATCGACACAGAAGGCTATGATAAGATAATCAGCATGGGGTGTGGGGTTCATTGCCCGAATATTCGTATTGACCACGACTGGGGGCTCGATGATCCTCACGGAAAGCCATTAGAAATCTACAGATCGACAAGGGATTCAATAATTGAATTGCTAAGTGATTTAATCAAAAAAGAGACCGACGCTTAGAAAAGCGATTCTGCTTTCCCGGCATTTACACGAGTGTAGTGTAGTGGTTATCACCCGGCGTTGCCAACGCCGGAACCCGGGTTCAAATCCCGGCACTCGTACCACTCTATCTCCCATCATTCAAAGTCTGACTTTCTTACTTGTAGAATTACAGCCACCATACCAAGCAACAAGAAGGAGAATA
>CAXHFZ010000059.1:0-7053 GCA_964016325.1 uncultured Candidatus Poseidoniales archaeon
ATCCTACTGAGTCTCGTGGGCTCGGAGATGTGTATAAGAGACAGGAATGAAAGAAAATATACAGACTGCTATTCAACAAGCTCTAGAGGAATCTCCGGAGCGGAAGTTCGTAGAGTCAGTAGAAATCTCATTCACACTCAAGGATGTTGATCTGAAGAATCCAGCAAACAGAATTCAAGAGGAAGTAAGACTCCCATCTGGCAGAGGTAAACCTGTCAGGATTGCAATGTTCGCTGGTGGAGAGATGTCTGCGAAGGCGAGGGCCGCTGGGTTGGATGTCATAGATCCGATGACTATCGAGGACATAGGGGGAAACCGTCAGCAGGCTAGGAAAATGGCAAATAAGTATGACTTTTTCTTATCAGAGATACCTCACATGGGTACGGTAGGTAGGTTCCTTGGTGTTGTTCTAGGGCCAAGAGGGAAGATGCCGAGGCCTGTACCACCAAATGTCGATCCTGCGATGATTGCTAATGGACTGAAGGATACTGCAGTTGTTAGATCTAGAGATAAAATCACATTCCATGCAGCACTTGGTTCCAGAGAGCAGGGCCTTGATGACTTGACTCTTAATGCAATGGCAATTTGGAATAGGGTCATGAGCAGGCTTGAGAGAGGCACAGGAAACATCAGATCTTGCTACGTCAAGACATCCATGGGCCCATCATGCAAGGTCGAGGTGATTGCTTGATTCCCAAAGTAGCTGGTTGGAAGCCCGACCGTGTTGATGAGCTGAAGGACATAGTTGGGAGAGAAGGGATTGTCGGTGTGGTAGATATCTCAGGAGTACCCGCGAAAAACATGCTGGATATGAGAAGCTCACTACGTGGTATGCTGACGATGACTATGGCCAAGAAGAGCCTGATTAGGTTGGCTTGGAAAGAGGCTGGACTATCTGAGGAGAATCTTGAGACGTTGCTTGAAGGAGCGATACAGCCGTGTGTAGTACATACTGACTCACTCAACTGCTACGAATTATTCGATGAGCTCGAAAAGACGAGGCAGGGTAGAGCGGCCAAGGAAGGAGAGATTGCTCCAGAGGATATAGTCGTTGAAGCGGGGCCGACTGAGTTTGGTCCTGGCCCTATAGTCGGTGAGTTCAATGCCGTTGGAATTCCAGCAAAGATAGACAAGGGGGCTGTTGCCATCCAGAAAACTGTCACCGTTGTGAACAAGGGAGATCCAATAGAGGGGGAGCTCGGTTTGATGCTTTCCAAACTAGGGATCAACCCGATAGAAATTGGCCTCATATTGATGGGAGTTATAGACGACGGTCAGGTTCTTTCCTCGTCCGAGCTAGATCTTGACACTGACGGGCTCAGAAATGACATTATCCAGGCCACTTCAGGTGCATTCAACCTAGCATGCAATGTTCAGTGGTTCTCCAGTGCTACAATGCCTGCACTATTATCCAAGGCGAGTAGCGAGGCTCTGTCCGTTGCCTTGGAGGCTGGAGTAGTCAATGATAAGACGGCTTCCGTCATAATTTCCCGCGCCAACGCGCACGCTATGGCTATAGCTAGCCGATTAGATTCCTCAGCCCTTGACGAAGAGCTTGTCGCAGCACTGGGTGCGGCGACTGTCTCGTCGAGTGCTGGTGCCGCAGCCTCAGAAGTGGCAGAGGATACAGCAAGTGAAGCTGTTCCCGAGGAAGAGGAGGAAGAGGAGGAAGCTGGGTTCGGTGGACTTGGCGACCTCTTCGGATGAAAAAGAAGGTGAAAAAATGGAATATGTATACGCTGCAATGCTACTGCACTCGGCCGAGAAAGAGATTGACGAGAATGGCGTTAGCGCTGTGCTAACCGCCGCCGGAGTGGATGCTGACGGCGCCCGTGTTAAGGCACTGGTCGCTTCGTTGGGATCCGTGGATATAGGAGAAGCCATGGCTACTGCCATAGCTTCACCTGTTGCTTCGGGCGCCGCAACTGCTGCCGCTGGAGGAGCTACTGAAGCTCCTGCTGAGGCCGCAGTTGAAGAGGAGCCTGAGGAAGACGATGGTGGCTTCGAAGGTCTCGGCTCGTTGTTCGGATAAGCAGTATTGAATTGAACTGAATCGCGAAGGCGCTATGGGCGATAGCCTGTCAGCGACTACATATGCATTCTACCCGAGTGCTGGAGATTCCAGTTTCCATCACCGCTACTGATGCAGTTAGGTATTTCAGAATCGCATGTGACAATCGGGGATGGCCTGGTTCCAGGCTCGAAGAGTCGAAAGTGGTCCACCGATGGGCCATAATTATGCCAATAACCAATTCCGCGAGAGTTCTGGGAATGGAAGTTGGGGAAGGAATTGCTGAAGGCCTCTCTCTGAGAGCATGGAGCTATACTCCCGGCTCAGCCGGAATAGTCACAATTGTTTCTTTTGAGATTCCTGAATCAATAGACGGAGAGGAGTGGCTTTCCTTCCTTCGTGACTGGACTGATTCATTACCGAGATGTCCGTGGAAATGGACTTTCTGGGAGAGATCTATGATTGGATACTTCATACCCGAATTCAGGAAATCCAGAAGGGTTTTCTCCTCTGAAGGATTACTCTAAACCGAATATACGATTGAAAGTGAAAATGGCTGTTTGTTAAGGAGGCTAGAGAGAGGATTTGAAAGAGATGCCAATTTTGCAGTGTTGAGTCAGATGGTATTTGACATGCTCGACAGCCCGAGAAGAATTGGGATGGCGACTGGTACAGTCGCATTCATGCTTCTATTTCCAATGTACTTCGCGTGGATGCCCCTAGCGGATGAGAATTTAGTAACTGGTGGGAGCTCTGGACAGGGCGAATGGTTGGTTAGCTTCAGTGAGAGTGAGTCTATTTTCGAAGAATCTACAGTTTTGGAAGATGGAGACACTCATATGACCGAGTTCATGGTTGGAATGGAGGATTTAGGCGATATGGAAATAGGTTTCATCGAGTTGGTTATCCAGTGTAACGACAATGATGACCCGGGTCCTGGATTTTCGGATAGTGTGGAGGGGGTTAGCGACCTCCTCGATGTCGAGGGTTACTCCTCAGGACATATTCAGGATCAGGACGCGGAAGGAACCTGCATGGGGGGAAATGGTGGCTTCACAATGAGATGGGATGTGACGACCAACTACACTGGGGAGAGTTTCAGTATTGCATCATCCCAGAAAACGATATATGAGACTTGGAATGATAATGGATTTGGAATTGGCGTCTGGTCGGCTACTATATCAGCTGAGATTAACTCCGCCCCGGTGGTCGGAGGTTTTGTGGATTCTGACGAGGATTTTGACATTATTTGGAGAATGATTACCTATGAATTGGTGATAGAAGAGTCGGTGGTTGAGCCGACTGAGTAGTCTACGATTTGGAATGTATCCTAATCACATCATTATCCATCACTTCATAGTCCGCACCGATTACTCTCCCCGAGCGAGCATCAACTGCCTTGATGAATCCCTGGCCCAAATCAGTATGGACTAGAAATGCCAATTCCTTAGCAGTAGTTCCTGAGGAGACTAGAAGAGCGTCGGGAAGTATTTTTCCGTCTCCATCAGTCCAATGAGTTTCATCCTGGACTGGATATGCAACTCTTCTTCCAAGATTACCAAAAATAACCTCTCCTAGTAATCCTAGGAGGCCCCCTCCTTCCCAATCCCTAAGAGATGATGAAATCGACTCGAGTGCGCTCCTTTGCTTTTCTGAGAGGTTTTTTTCTCCTGACTCGGTGATTTGAAATTCGAACTCCCCCGGTGTGTTTTCAATTAGTCCTGCACTGGAAGCCCTTCTCAGTGCTAGTTCGGCCTCCGCGCTTGTGGGAACTAGAATTCCACCAGACTCCGAGACAATTTTCTTTAGCTCAGTCCAAGATTCTGTTGATGCCTTGTCAGCCTTGTTTGCGGCGACGAATATAGGAAATAGTTGAGTCCTGATGGCTGAGGCCAGGATTGTAATTTCGTTTTCTGTCCATGTCCAGGGCATTCCGGCGTCTGGATTCGCTTCATTTACAGATGAGATTCCCGCACTGACATGCCTCTCATTGGCACCGATTCCAGTGAGCCTGTCTAGAATGAAGTCATTCAGCCCTCTTTCTCCCTCTGCTTGAACTCTCCTAGCCCCCCTTTCCCATCCATTACTCAGTATTCCACTGATCCATGCGTCTAGCTCTGCGGTTAGTAATTCATATTCCTGAATAGGGTTTGAGCCTCCTGAGCCAACGGGGTTCCCTTCGATATCGGTTGAACCAGAGGCATCTATGACTTGGATTAGGGCATCGCATCTTGCTAAGTCTGAGAGAAACTGATTCCCTCTTCCTCTCCCCTTATGTGCACCAGGGACTAACCCCGCGACATCGATCATCGTGACTGGGACCAGCCTAGTATATCCTGTACATCCACCGGAGTTGGGAATACATATGCTTCCTTTGCGTGGATCTTGATCGGCCACACTCTCTAGCCTTCCTTCTCGTTCTCTCTTTTGCCTAAGCTCAAAGCAAGTACATGGGTCCCTTAGTGGAAGCCATGCGACACCGACGTTAGGATCTATAGTGGTAAAGGGGTAGTTTGCGATCTCTACAGGAGTCTCTGTAAGTGCTGAGAATGAAGTAGATTTGCCCACATTAGGCTTTCCCACTAGTCCTATTCGCATGGATATCATTCTACGGAAGGGGCCTTATGTCCTCAAAGTTCGGTTGCAGAGCCCTTCTCTTCGCTCTGCTCTGAGGGCGAGACTTCTGTATCAAGAGTAGCGCCACTAGCAAGTATCTTCCTGATAGTGGTAGGCCCCGTTAGGCTGTACGATTCAATTGCTATAGATGATAGTGATGCTTTGGAAATATCCCCCATAATTCGTCCCCTGTACTGGCCACTTATTGTGTTAGTACAGTGGAATATTGCACCAATAACCGTACCATAGAACATCACTGATCCGACCTTTCTAAGCTCTTGATTAATCGAGGAGCCTTGCTCGGCCATTGACTCGGTGAGTGCCATGTCTGTGAAGTCGGACATCAGTGTAATGAGTAGTCCTAGGAAAGCACCTCCTGACATCATCCAGAAGGCCCATCGAGAGCGGTTGGCCGAAAGTTGGTGCCTTCCACTGGCTCTTGGTAAAACGTTCAGAGCGGCTCCTAGTGACAAAGGCATCATTACCAGCCATATTGCCATCAAATCAAGAGATTGTGATATTCCGCTCAGCTCGTTGACACCCCCTAGAGCGTCGGTTTGGACAAACAGTGACCCTATAGCGATAGGAATTAGCATCCAGGCTCCTAGGTTTAGCTCAGCAATTCCTGGAGAGTCTGGGTTCTCAACGAAGGCATCTGAGCCCCTCATTGTCACCAACATGTTAGCACTGAATGCAATAATTGGAATTGCGGAGAGAGCCATCAGGAACGAGCCTGAAATGACGTCTCTGGATGATGGTTCGAGTTCGTTGCTTGTGAGGGAGAATAAATCGACAACCATCGAGGGGTCGGTTGATCCCATTGGATTGATTGTGATGAGGGCCCCAAAGAGAGTGAATGCCACCAGCGACTTTGACCATAGTGGATTTCCGGAGCCGACAGAAACAGAGTAGAGGGATACTCCAGCTACCCCACAGAAGAAGAATGTCCCACCAGCGAGATGGAAAAGTAACCATTGGCCCACTCCTTCATCGAATCCACCGCTAATGAAGACAGCTAGGATGGCTGCTATATTTCCAATGAATGCGTATACAATGAGCCAGCCTGGGAATGGAATCTCCTGGGTAGCCTCGGAAACTGTGAGTATCAAATTGATGGCCAAGGCAGTCGAAGCTAGAGTCAGGAGTAGGTTTGCAATTGGAAGTATGGTGATGCCAGCAATTACTGCGTTCTGCGATCCTAGGAACATTAGCAATACAGATAGCGTCCAGAGGAGAGAAACCAAGGTAGCGTTTGACTCACTGGCAAGATGGGTTCCGCATAGTCTAGGAAGTGAGTATAGGGAGGCCCCAACTACCGACATTCCAATAGCACCGAAAAGAGCAGTTAGCCTTCCTGCATATATTAGCTCTGAGGAGTCAGGGTGATAGCCCCAAGATTCGAAGCTATGCAGGGCAGTAGGATCATGATTTAGCCACAGGCCCATAAATGTTAGAGTCGAAGCCGCGAAGGCCCAGACTAAACCATGGATGATCCATGTAGAAGAAGACGAACCGGGGCGTCCGCTTACAAAATCAATGGCAGGACCCAGTGCCTTTTCCAGCATGAACATGCTTAGGCCTTTGGCAACATCATTGAATATCCAGAGGCCCCTCTTAATCAGAACGAAGGATATTGCAAGCAACAACCAGAAAGTTGCTAGAGTTGATATTATGACATCCATGATAATCACCTCACTCACTAGTGGCCTCCGTAAGCATAGTTGCTATAATTGAGAATGCACCGAAGATGACTCCAAGAAGGAAGAACCATATCCCAGAGTCGAAAACCCCCTCAAACATGGGTAAGACTTCAGAAATTACTGGCATGTCCCTCCCTGGGAACAGAATCCCGTAGAGGATGAGGAAAGAGAGCATTGACACGAATCCGAGAACCACTACAACACCCGACGAAGCCGGCTCTTTCTCTCCTTGGATGAACTCATCAACTGAACTTGGTACTTCGATAGACATAGACACAAACCCCGCGAAACGCGACAGAAGCGGACCGAACCAGCGGAGATGGCCCCTTAAGCGTTGGGCGAGGGAGATAGTCCCTCAGTATCATGGGGAACGTAATCTATCCAGTGCGTTCCCTCTGCGATGAATGCCGGAACCCATTGGAGTAGGTAGTGCTGAGTCATTCTGTATCTCGGAAAGCCAGACCTTCTTACATTCGCATTCTAGTCCATTAAATTCTCCTAGATTTCCAGAAACTGAATATCTCTCAATCGCCGCAACAACCTCGGAATCGCATGATCCGCAATTGTGGGACCCTCTTGCCTTTCCACCGGCTGTTGGATGAACGATCACCCTGCAGTCAGTCTTCGAGACATCGTCATGAGTTCTGATGATCATCTCTACCAATGACCAGAGCCAAGGAGGCCGATATTCCCTGTTCCTGAATAGCCTATCTACTATTGTCCCTC
>CAXHFZ010000060.1:0-7033 GCA_964016325.1 uncultured Candidatus Poseidoniales archaeon
CTACACGACGTCATTCGTCGGCAGCGTCAGATGTGTATAAGAGACAGGTGCGTGGACTGTGGAAGTAGCCTCAGGCTCCGCAAGAGATGATCACTCACTTTCCATATCTACTTCTGCGGTCATTCCGCCCCTGTCCATGTCCAGCTCTGCCTTAGATGGAGCCGTTACTTCACTGACAGCCTTCTGGTATTCCCCCCTTGCTAAACCAACATTCCTAGCTAGTTTAGGAATCTTGTCAACTCCAAAAATTAGTACTCCAAAAACGACCAGTGCAACTATCTCCACGGTACCTAATGCCATTGTATCAGTATCTGGTAGGGGCCATATCGGTTCAATGCTTCGGATAAAAAAATGGCTAACCTCCTGAAACTGGAGGGAGGAAGGCCACTTCTGAATGGTCTTCTAGAATGATGTCAAAATCAGAAGAAATACTTCCGTCTACAGCTACTCTGAGACCTTTGGAGGTATGCTCTTCCAAACTTAATCTTGAAATTAGATCTGCTAATTTTGTATCTACAGAAAGTGGGATATCAACTTCCCTCTCCCCTAGTGATTCGGCCAAAGGCCCAAAGAATAGTACTCTCACAATAATTGCTCTGCCTCCTGGATGAGCGGGAGCTTCCATGTATGCCTTAGCGGGTTCTCAGCAATCAATTCATCGATTACGAACTATAGTAAATTAATACGGAGCGCTTGGGGTAAGCATGAAACGGACGAAGGCTGTTGTTTTTGACTGCGATGGTGTACTAGCTGATAATGGATCATCCTGGAAGAATATCCATACAAAGTTTGGTACTGATTCCAAGGATGGATCTCATAAAAAAACCCTGGAGATGTTTCTTGATGGGAAAATAACTGAGGAGGAATTCGTTGAGCATGATATCAGGCTGTGGAAGAGTGTGAAATCTGATATACATCGAGATGACATTATGAAATGCTACAGCGGAGTTGGGCTCATGAAAGGAGCCAGGGATGTTGTTGAAGAGCTTCAAAATAGAGGAATCTATGTCGCCATAGTATCATCAGGAGTTGACTTATTTGTCGGTGCGATAGCAAATATGCTGAAGGTTGATGATTGGGCGGCTAATGGATTTGAGTGGGATGAAGACGGGTTTCTTCAAAGGGGCCTTCCTACTAGAGTATACTCTCATGATAAGGGATTGATGGTAGATAAACTTGTGAGAATAAATGGATTTGACACCAGTGGAATAGTATCCGTAGGGGACTCAAGCACTGACTTATCGATGAAGATTGGCGAATCCTCATTTATTGGCTTCAATCCAGCCCGGGAAAGAGCGTTGAATTCATTCTTAGAATCCGGAGTGCCCGTAGTAGAAAGCAAGGATCTTAGGGACATATGGCCCCACATATTTGATGGCGAAGAATTTCCTAAGGCTAACTAGGCGAATGGAATAGAAGCGGTCGCAAATGTATGAAGATTAACCACAGTTAGGATGCAGGGTTTTGGTTGGAATCCCAACATTCTCTGAAAGTCGGTTTGATTTTGCCAAGTCGAACTATGAACCATTGTTGTTCCCTTGTAATTACCGACAAAGTGCCCATGTACGTGTCCAGTTACAAAAATGTCAGGTACTGTTGAAATTACTAAATTATCCTCTGGCTCTGGCGAAAGGGGTGTTTTGCCCCCCCAAGAAGGAGCTAGGTGCCTCCTTTCCAGCATTGCCTGCATTGCTCTTTCTGGCTGAGAGTATGAAACAGACCTCAGTGTTGCAACAAAGTCATCTATACTCTTTCCATGATACGAGAGGACTCTCACCCCATGGAGGCTGAAATCGCATGGATTTCCTACGAAGGTGGTGTCAGAATAGTCTTGTTGGACTTCTGGATCAAGAGCTGGTTGGGGTTCTGCTGGCCTTACTGCATCGTGGTTTCCGGGCAGGATAATCACATCCACCCAATCTGGAAGTGCTTCAAGTAATCTCGCTAATTCAGAATACTGATGAAAAAGATCCTTGATTGATAGATGTCTATCCTGACCTGGATATATCCCAACCCCATCAACACCATCTCCACTCAGTACGAAATACTTGATAGTTCGAGCTAACGGATCACTGTTGAACCAAGTAATCATTTTCTCCCACTGAGGCCCCAAGAATGTCATGCTCCCGACGTGCGTATCGGAGAGGAAGGCGGCTGACACGGCTTGGTCTTGTCCGGCCATAGACTTGGAATGCATGCCCAAAGGAGGGAGGTGAATTTCCTGAACAAAGAAAATTGGGTCCCCTTCGCCTACCAGGAAATATCCGCTCACTCCGACTACATCATCGTCCATTAGTCCATCCAATGCAGGGTGTACCTCAGAAGCCTCCGAGGGTGGCTTTACGATGCATCTAACTTGCGCTGTTTCATCCTCGACGACGAACATCAAATTCTTGCTTTTTGCCCATCTCATTTCAGTTGCAAGTCCTACCATTGTAACCTCATAGTCCCTGCTGGAATGTCTCTGACGGTTTCTCCATGCCTCCGAGGCAGGGGTCGGTCTCCTTGGGAGGGAGTTTGCAGAGATCATCATTGACCTGATTCTCTTTAGCCTATCAGTGAAACAAGACCTCATGTCGGACATCTTGCCTTCAGTAACAGAGTTTCCGGTAATATCGAAATGAATCTCGATCTCGGAGTCTACATCAGTAGCGTGCATAGGAAAATCTGCCAAATTGAAGTGTTCAAGACCGTGTGGACGTGGAGCGGGAGCCAGTTCCAGGGCCTTTGATGGAGCTACAGTTCTTCCCAGGGAAGAGTGACTATTTGGATTTGGTAGTGTGACTTGCTGAGTAATTGTAGATTCTGCTAGATTTGGACTAACGGATGTAGGTGCCGTGATGGAGAGTAATTCGCTAATTGTTCTGGAATCCAGGATTTTTATCCCTGACGCCCTAGCCGCTTGGATAAGAGGTTGCAAATCTTCTAGTTCCTGTATTAATTCCTGCGACTTTCTACCCATTACAAGGATTCCAGAAGAAGCTAAAATCCGCTGTCTTGCAGGCCAATCATCAGAGACCATGTCAGTCAAGAGAGAAGGTCGCCTCATGATGATATCGCTAATCGAGTGCTGAAACTACTCTTTAGAGTCCCAATCAGTCAGAGATGCTAAGTCAACCTTTCCGATGTCCTCAGCAACTGTTCGGGGGCTTTTCTGCCATTCCAAGCTTCCTTCCCACTCCTCAGAAGAGGGGTCCAACTGGGATGTGTCGAACGACCCTTCGGAAGCGTCTCTATTCAGCGCCTCTTCTACCACAGCTTCATTCTCATCAACTCTATCTAGAGCCTCCAGTGTTAGCCTAAGTGCGAACGCAGCGAAAGATTTCTTGTTATCCAATCTGTCATTATCTCCAAAATCCATCCTCCTAGATAGAAAGTAATCTCCAGCAATCACCGCAACATGAACTCTACCTACCTCCTTATTGCTAGTCGAGCCACCGGGGCCGGCTATTCCTGTGATGCCTATCGAGACATTGGAATCGGACTGGAACTTGGCACCCTGTGCCATCTGAATTGCGACTTCGTGAGATACAGCACCAGCTTCATCACTATCGAATGCAGTCTTTTCCACTCCCAGTTCCCTCATCTTTGATTCGTTAGAATATGTGATCCAGCCTTGGTTGAACCATGCAGAAGCACCCGAAATATCCGTAATCAATGATGCAACCAGGCCCCCTGTGCAGGATTCTGCCACAGAAACTGTCCAGTCCCTCTTTCTGAGCCTCCTAGCGACGCGAGACGCGAGTCCGGCTGTCTCTTCGACCACGTATCTCCCCGGCGCCGTCACTTATTGAACATTCAGTAATGTGTCAATTTCTAAACACAGATGATAGAAAATTATTGGTGGGTCCGGCAGGAATTGAACCTGCGATCTTCGCTTTGTAAGAGCAACGTCATAACCCCTAGACCACGGACCCTGAGCACTCGTGGGAGCGTTGTGTTCAAATGGCCTGCGGCTAAAGGAGCCCCGAGGGAAACAGTGTCCGAAGTAGCTGATCTGATTGAAATGCTCAAAAAAACAGGCATTCCGATGAGTAATGGGGTTATTGAGGCGTTTCTTCGAACGGATCCTTCTGATTTTACCGATTTTCCATTGGAAAGCTTCTGGCACGATCATCCTGTTCCTTTTTTGGTTACTAATTCTGGGGTAACGAAGACAATTTCCGCACCGCACATGATAGCCACTATGCTTCACCATCTAGAGCTGGATGATGATCTTCATGTTCTTCTAATGGGATCCAAAGGGGGTTATTTGGCCACACTGATTGACATAATCTGCGGGAAGGGAGGCAGGGTCACCATAATTGAGCCGCATGATGAAGTTGCTGAATACACATCGAGCATACTGGAGAGACGTGAGCAATGTGGATTAATTCGCGTCTTGGGGAAGGAAGCCTTGGAAGATCCAAAATGGGATCGAGATGTGGATAGGGTTCTTTTTACTGGCTCAATCAGGGAAATTCCAAATTTTATTGAGTTGGTTATCGATGAAGGGGGATTTATCCTTGGCCCGTTTGGAGGCAGGATTCAACAGAGGCTAATGAAAAAGGAGTGGCAAGGTGATACCTGGCTGGAAACTGATTTGGGAGGGGTGGTATTCGGCCCCATGGATATCAGAGAGTCGGAAAGAGGGTTTCCTGATCCACTCTTGATTGCAGATGAGTTTGAGGATGCTCTGGTGCTGATTTCCTCTTTCCTAGGTGAAAATTCAGAGGAGGTCCAGAGACTAGAAAGACTAGTTGAGTCACTAAGGGACCTTCCACCGGGACTGCCTGAAATTACTGAAAGTTTCACAGAGGAGGAAATTATTGAGCACCCTGTAATTGAGCTACTAATGACTGAGGCTGAATGGCTGAATGAGCTATGGCCAACATTCAGTAATATTCTGGGATTCGACTTGGGAGGAGGCCTCGTAGATTCGGAAGAGCCACTTTTCGGAAAAAGACATGCCGACTTCACTCCTTAATTGAAATCGCTTATTGAGTCCGAAGCAGTGATGTCTGCGAGTCTATACGGCGTGACATGGAGGAGTCGGTGCGAGAGACGATCGAGTATGCGCTTGGGGGGATGTCCAGTGCTGACAAGATGGTTCTTAGCAGACTTAACGAGAACGGTATGGCCTGGATTGTCGGAGGATGGGTCAGAGATTCTCTCTTAGGAGGAAATCCAGATGATATGGACATTGCAACGACTCTTACTCCTGAACAAATAAAGTCCATTTTTCCAAGGTCACTGATGGTTGGAGCTAGCTTTGGAACTGTCATAGTCAGATTGGACGACGACTTTGAGGGGGACTCCGAGTGGCAGGTAACGACTTTAAGAAGTGAGGGCGATTACTACGATGGCAGAAGGCCTGAAACGGTTAGCTTTCTTGTGGAAGGAGAGGGGGATAGTGGAATTTTTGCTGACTTGAGTAGGCGAGATTTTACAATCAATTCGATGGCAATAGATCCTAGGGGCAGATTATTAGATCCGTATAACGGATTGAGTGACTTGAAAATGGGCGTACTGAAATCAGTGGGCGTTGCTGAGGAAAGGTTTGAGGAAGATGGTTTGAGAGTACTTCGTGCATTCAGATTCCTAGATGCAGGAAAAATGGGGATTAGAGAAATGGATGACTCTCTGAGAAGCGGAATTCTGTCATCAGAAGAATTTCTACAAGGAATCTCGAGAGAAAGAGTTGGCATGGAGATGACAAAGATACTGACTGGGGAAAACGTCCATTCGATTATCGACCAAATGTTGTCGCTAGGAGTTCTAGACAGAGTATTCGAGAACATGCATGTAGAGCTCCCACCAGAACTGTCTACGGAATATTTGGTTAACCTAGCATTATTGTTTAGGAATAGCGAGCTTAGTGGAGATGAGCTGGCTTCCAAGATGAGAGATTTGCTTGTCCTCTCGAAAAACGATCTCTTGGAGATATCGATGATGCATGAATGTAGATATTTGAGCCTGGATGTAACAATTGAGTCAGCCAGAAGATTCCATGCTGCTGTCTCAGACAGAAGGAAGAGGATGATTATGAGTTACTTGGAAAAAAACGGAATAGAAACCGAGAAATTTGAGAAATTATTCAGAAGCATTAATCCTGGGGATTTGATTTTAAAACCGATAGTTGATGGGGAAAGGCTGGCCAATGTCACAGGGCTAATCCCTGGTCCAAGACTGGGAAGGCTCAAAGGATGGCTACATAGAAGACAGATTGAAGAAGCCTCCAGAACCGAAGAAGATGTGTTACAGTTTCTCTCAGACATCGACTGGAAGTCAACAGATTACCAAGAATGGAGAGCTCTTAGCTGGCCCTAGTCAGGGAAGCTCATTTAGCATGGCTAAGTACTCGTCCTTATCCATGAATTGATCTTCGTCGAAATCATCGGTAAAAGTCTTCACGATTATGCACCAAGCATCCCCATATGCATCCTCGTTAACTATGTCTGGGTTATCCTCAACATGGCCGT
Organism: uncultured Candidatus Poseidoniales archaeon; assembly: GCA_964016325.1. Taxonomy (GTDB): domain Archaea; phylum Thermoplasmatota; class Poseidoniia; order Poseidoniales; family Thalassarchaeaceae; genus MGIIb-O5. Next base: position 6,462 of record CAXHFZ010000060.1, read on the forward strand.
TTAATTCCATGATAGTGCATGGTATGGGGGCATTGATTAGCATCCTATCAAATTCGCTGTCATATCTGGTCGTTACAGTAATCAGAAGCTCATCGGTATCGACCTGGCCCCCCATTGTTTGAGATTTGGGAGATTTTTCTTCTTCATCATCCTCTGAAAGACCGGAATCTGCGTCGATCTCAAAATCACTTTCATCTCTGGGTCTTGCGAGAACAACTTGGATTACCTCTCCGAACTCGGCCATAACAAACTCACTAAGTCCTATCTTAATACTGGTAGTACCTTCGTCCTTATCCTCATCCAGAACTTGCATCCAAAGATGGTCAAGCGTGTATAGGCGGTCGTGTGCAATGCTGAACTCTGCGTAGTCGCTGTCGGCCATGTTACCCGCTCCGCGGCCCTCAATATCTCATTTCAACTATTCGTTCCTGAAGATTTGAGAATTACTCAACAAGAGATTAACTATGGAGTGCCTTTCGGAAGTAACGAGCACCCATGAATTTTGAAGAGACAGAAGAGCAGAATATGATTAGGAATATGGTCAGAAGCTTTGCAGAGGAAGTCCTCCAGCC
>CAXHFZ010000061.1:0-7032 GCA_964016325.1 uncultured Candidatus Poseidoniales archaeon
GATCCTACTGAGTCTCGTGGGCTCGGAGATGTGTATAAGAGACAGTCTGATAGACCCGCCTTTGAACATATAGCCGCTCCATAGACGCGACCCACATTCAGTCTAGATGCAACAGTCCTGATAATGTCACTATTGCTCTCTTCAATAATTTCATCAAGCTTAGCCCTGTCAAGCTCACGAGGATCCAAAGAAACAGGAGGGGGAGTATATGTAATTCCTTTCTTTAATGTTCTACTAGCGTACTTAGCATGAGTCAGGGGCTGTACAATCACTCCCTCATCGTCTAAAAGAAGTACATTTCCGTCCCTGAATAGCTCAATCACTAGGGACATCTTTCCTCTACCGTGTTCGAACTCTAACGATATAACTCTATCAAACCCAAATTGCGAGACTCCGATGAATCTGGAGTTACCAAGATGTTTCCTGAGTATCATTGCGAACTGAGATGGATTTGGAGGCATTGGCCTATCCCTAGAAGAGCAGTAAATTCTCTTACCTCTGACAATGATAAGATCCCTATTTGGAAATCCCTTCTTACTCATCCTCAAAACAATCTGCTCATAGTGGGGCTGATACGATTTTCTTACCCGGGACCCTACCATCTCCCCGAGTTCCCGTACCGTCCTGGCGACTTCGAATGATGAGGTCTGCTCGCGCATTCTATCAGTTGCGCGTCATAGGCCCACTTCATCAGCCAATCGCTTATTTTCCCATTAATCACTCCAATGACTGGAAATTATTGATGTCACTGATTACGTCTGCCTCATGTGCATACTGATTTGAGGGGACCTCAATAAACTTACAATTAGGTATACTGTCAATAATTCCCATGGCTTTGTCCATTCCATGTAGCTTGTCAGAGTATGCTGTCATTACGGCGCAAGGGAAAGAAATCCCTTCCAGATTCTCAGGAAGTGAATATTTGATCAGCGATCTAGCTGAGAGGTGCATCTTCCGAAGGTCCTGCGAAAGAAGGGCCCTTCTGTATCTGATTCTCTGCCCTTCCTCCTTTACCTTCCTCTCAACCGCCCATACTGCCAAGCGGACAATAATCGAATACATGAATCTGGGCAGGGGCATAACTATCATCGCTCTAGCCCAAATAGGAAATCTGAATTCAGAGTTAGGTGCTAGAAGTATTGAGCTCCTACCTGATAATCTCCCACAGCTGAAAGCATCGATCAAGATCGTTGACCCTAATGAAGATGAGAACCAATCAATGTCCGAGCTATCTAATTCATAGAACTTCAGGACTTCCACCAAGTCAGAAGATAGTTTTTCGACACTGAAGTCTGACTTGGAAATCCTCTTACTAATTTTTGAGCTACCTTTCTCTCTGGTCTCAATGTAAACTATAGTCCTCTCTGCTGACCACTCGGATATAAGTGGACGCCAGCCCTCAAACACTGAACCCCAGCCTGCTACAAAGACTACCACTGGTCTACTTGTTGACTCAGTCGGCCTCCAGGTTATGACCCTCAGTCTAACTCCGTCATCTACTGAGACCCACTCCTCAGAGACTTCAGAGCCAGTAAACTCAGGCGCTCCAGACCAGTAAGAATCCATGTTACAACTACCGTCCTCTTCCGCCACCGCCGGACCTGCCTCCGCCTTTCCTTCCCCCGGAGCTCCTAGTTACTCTACTACTTCTACTGCGGGAGCCACTACTTCTATGGCGGTAGTGACGACGTCTCCGATGGAACCATGGCCTCCTGTGCCAGGGCCTATCATAGTAGCCCGGATCATCGTAGTACCTGCCACTATCGGAAGAGAAGCTCACGCTATTTCCGCCCACATCGAGATAGGCTATAACAAGGACCACAATCAAAAGGATTAGCTGTATAATCCCACACAAAAAGAAGCCAAAAATATCATCCCAGGGCGGATCAAGTCGGACGTCACCAGGATCATCAATGTTGTAGTACAGTGTAACGAGACTTCCTATCGGCATAGTACCATTTTCTACGTAATCAAAACAATCATATTCCGCTCCTTCGTAGTCTTGGTAAGTCGTAACCGGGAAATGATCAACCTCTGAGGAGTAAGTGATATTGTCGACAGAGTATGAAACGTCCAAGTCCGTCCAGCAATCCAACTCATACCAGTATTCGCAGTATTCGTCCCCCCAGTCATCCGTGTAGCAGTCTTCATATTCGACCCAGTCGTACCCTGGATATTTTTCAAGCACCTCAGCTCGCGTCTCAGCCCATTGATCCTTGGTTCCATCAGATGCCACTGCCATAACTGAGGTTGCAATGAGGCCGAGCCCGAGGATTAAGGCTATTACCGTGTAGCCCGGGTCCTCTAGGAGCCAGTGATCAGACCCTCCAAGCCTGGTGCTCGATTCGAATACCTTGTCGCCATCCGACTCCTGGTCCGGGTTCAGAATAAGCATACCATCCTCAGATCCCGGAACTTGAGAAGTTCCAGTCTCGGAATCCATGATCTTGGCCATCTTTGCACGATGCTCGGCTTCTTTCAATTCTTCCTCGCGTTGGATACGCTTTATCTCAGCCTCGTTCATCAAATCCTCGACAGTCTGCTTAGTGGTTTTCTCTTCTTCATCATCCCACCACCTTTCAGTCATGACAATCCCTCAATGACAATTGGTTTGAATGTTGACCCAAATCAAGATGGGAAGTAGTGGCCTGCTCTAATCTCAATCATTTTTGACTCAACAAGTGAGTTCAGATGAGATAATGCCTGATCCCGAGATAAAATGGGATGAGCGTCGGGTGTGTCCTGATATGCGTGTAACGTAATTTCTTCCAAACTACTCAATCCAGATAAGACTGCGTTGAGGACACTATCATGTCTCGCAGTTCTGTGTATGATATATCTCTCTAAAAGTCGTGGAGGATTGGTGCAGGCCGGACCATGGCCAGGGAAAAGCATTGTAGGCTCAAGAGAACGAATTCGCTCCAATCCAGAGATGTATGAATTCATATTACCGTCTGAGGAAGGAACTAGAATAGTCCCGATCACAACGCAGTTGTCTCCACTTACAATCCCGGTATCGCCCACTAGGCATATGTGCCCGGGGCAATGTCCAGGAGTTTCTATGACGCTCCATTCCCTTATACCACTAGGTCCCTTCAAAGAGAATGAATCTCCTTCTTCAATACTCGACGACGTGCCATCGTACGATATGGCACTCAGAGTGATAGAGCTAGCCCAAATAGGAGCTTCATAAATCTCTGATATTCTTGATATGTCCCCTATGTGATCTGGGTGCTTGTGTGTGAATATTGTAGCTACTATCTCAGTACCAGAAGAGATAACTTGTGAAATCTTGCTTTCTAGATAAGCCAAAGATTCATCCGATCTAGCGGCTGGATCAACCACCACACATTCTCCACCCAATTCCCCCAAGATATAGCAATTGGTATGCGTGGAAGGGGGAATTGTCTCTGTCTTCAGTGGAAAAACCTCTACCCCCGGAGCAAACTCAATCCTATGATCTCCGGAAGGAGGGGCCTTGCTCAAACTTTCACAAGCAGAGAGAAGATCTCCTTGCTCGGCTACTCCTCTCGCTAGGTCCCTAACTAGTGTAACAATTGGAGGTGGCAGACGAACGGTATTCTCCTCCCATTGCTGTATCAGATCTCTTGGTTTCCACCATCTGAAATCATCGAATTCTGACCTTCCAGGTGGAAATGTAGGAGATACCATAGAATCCCCCAATGGCACGTGGAAGAAATAGTTCTGAAATCTCATAGGAGAGAACGGAGGCGTTGTCCGATCCGTTATCATCTCACAATGGAATCCGTCAATCACAATCTCTCCTTTATTGACTAGCCTCAGCCACTCAGACTTGTCATCACAGACCGACTCTCTAATTTTAGATGACACCTCAACTATGGAGCCTCCTCCGCCAGGGGATAGGCCAATCTCTTCGACCATCTCTCTAAGTAGAGCGAAGCATGCCTCCTCATAGGAATCACCGACCTCTAGCTTCCCTTTGAGTGCCCTAGAAGCCTCAATATCAACTCTGCTGATTCCTCCTCCCGGAAATGCCCAGTAGTCTGGAAAACTGGCTAATTCTGAGACCCTATGCCCGAGAAGTACCTCATGTTCTCCGGAGGCTTCCCTACTAAGAATTACCGAGGCCGATCGTCGTATGTTTGATGTATTCGCATCAGGCAACCTCAGGCCCTCTGGTAGCTCGCTCACACACATTCCAAGAGATGTAGCTCTTGAACATGGTTGTGGCAATGTTTCATTACATATTACGACCTCATAGTGCCATGTCTGGCATGGTGACGATTGGACACAAGGATATCAGAACAGGAGAAATGACTTCACAGCTCGATATGCCTATGTTTGGCTTGGGAGTCTATCTCATGAAAGAGCCGGGAGAGTGTAAGAAAGCGGTCTCTCATGCTATTGAATGTGGGTATAGGCTTATTGACACGGCTATGGCCTACGGGAACGAGTCAGAGGTGGGAGATGCTATTCGCAACTCAGAGGTGCCTAGGGAGGAGATTTTTGTAGTTACTAAACTTAGAAGGCCCCATGCCACAGGTTATGACGAGGTCATCAGAAGGTGCCAAGAAAGCCTCGACAATCTTGGTATTGGGAAGATAGACCTGTATCTCGTACACGCCCCACCAGAGGATTTTGAGGCTAGGGCACCAGTTTGGAAGGCGATGGAGGATTGCCTGGAGAGAGGCTGGGTTCGCTCGATCGGTGTGAGTAATTATGGTAGTCATCACCTACAAGAAATGAAATCGTACGCTAGAATAATGCCAGCTGTAAATCAGATAGAGATCAATCCCTGGCTCCAAAGGCCTAAGCTGGTAGCAGCAACGAAGGAAGTCGGCGCCATTCCAATGGCATACTCTCCTCTAGCCAGAGGACACAAGGTTAGTGATTCGAACCTTATCGAGGTGGCTGGTATGCTGAACTGCTCTCCGGCCCAGGTCGCTATCAAGTGGTGCATTGACTCAGGGGCAATCACAATACCCAAGTCTAGCAATAGAGATAGGATAGAGGAGAATTTCCAATCTCAGGATATTGATCTAACACCAGTGAAAGAGTACTTTCCATCCATGGATGAGAATTATGTTTCAGGTTGGGATCCTACAGTCGAGCCGTGAGGTCTGTCTATGAATCAGCCAGAGACGATCGAGGAAGAACTAGCAATCATAGCGGAAGCTCTGGAGGCGGGAATCGATCCATTTCCTCCCAAGAAGGAAGAGTCAAGATGGATTAGAACAAGTCTTGGATGGTTCATGATTATAATAATGATTAGCTGGGTGTCACAACTCCTTTACAGGTCAATCTGATTGGTAGTCCCTCCCGGATTCGAACCAGGGTCATGGCATCCAGAGTGCCATATGATGGACCACTACACTAAGGGACTAGCATCATTCCGACACAGGTCCAATATTTCAACGAATCCGAGCTACCGGGAATCATCTGGCTCTGAATCCAGCGTTCACTTCCTTCAGGCTCTCAGAGCTAGGCCTCATTTCCTCATCGGAAAGGCCAACCAGTGGAGTATATGTCAATCCAAGAGTATCAGTAGCGGTTGGCTGATTTGGATTATAATAGAGAAGCCCCGTTACATGATGTCCTTCTTGAGTCGCTTCATGAATCGCTCTTAATGCTGCTACCGCGTCTCCTGGATCATGATCCTCAGAGACAGTTTCCAATCTAAGTGTGGATCCGTCAAACAATGAAATATCACTAAACTCGCCCTCCGGAACTTCAACCTCGGACAGAGGTGAGAAGTTTGGGATGTAGTCGACTATGTGAAGGACTTCATCATTGGATTTTACATAATTGTAAGACCGGTACGACTCATCATTGTTTGCGAATGTTACACACGGAGAGATGACATCGATGATTGCCATCCCTCTATGACTCATCGCGGCCCTGAGCAAGGCAGTTAGTTGCTTCTTACTTCCAGAGAATGATCTGGCTACGAATGTGCACCCTAGGTTAACAGCCATCGCACATAGATCGATAGGTGCCTGTTCGTTAGTAGTTCCTTTCTTCTTCTTAGAACCCTTCTCAACAGTAGCACTGTATTGCCCCTTGGTAAGCCCGTAGACACCATTGTTCTCAATTATGTATACCATATCGAGATTCCTCCTAATGGCGTGAATGAACTGCCCAATACCGATACTAGCAGTATCTCCATCTCCGGACACCGCTATGAATGCCAAATCCTTGTTTATCATGTTGGCCCCCGTGGTAACTGATGGCATCCTCCCATGAACAGTGTTGAATCCATGGCTCTTCGCCAAGAAATATGCAGGAGTTTTAGAGGAGCAACCTATTCCACTCATTTTCGCAATCCCTTCTGGCTTTATGCCATTCTCCCAAGCAGCTTGGATTATCACATTGGAAATCTGATCGTGGCCACATCCGGGACATAATGATGACTTTCCTCCCTTATACTCAGACTTCTCAAGATTTAGAACATTCAACTTGACCATAATAATCAATCCTCCAGAACTCCTGCAACCCGATTGGCATATTCCTTTGCTTTGGGGGGGAGACCATCACTGTATGCAACAGAGTAAAGCTTCGATATCAGATGCCGGGGAAGTTCTTTCCTCAAAATTCCATATAGCTGCCCATCTCTGTTTATCTCCATGACGACCACACGATCGTGTCTCTCTATGAAATCCTCGACCTCGGAGTGATAAGGTAGAGCCCTGACTCGACAGGTGCTTACGGACATCCCCCTTTGTTCTAGCATGTCATCTATCTCTACTATCGAGTTCTCCATACTTCCATAGAAGATTATTCCCACATCTCCCTCTTCTTCCTCACGAATAACAGGTGCTGGCAATACATCTCTTGAACCATCGATCTTCCTCTTGAGGCGCTGCATAGCTTGGTAGTAGACATCGGGATCCTCTGAGTATATTCCATCCTCGTCATGGCCAGTTCCCCTGTATAATATCGGTGCTAGGCCGCTACCTGGAAGGGTTCTGTAAGTAATCCCATCCCCGTCAACATCCCTGTATCTTCCAAAATCTGGAATAGCATCCATTTGCTCCTGTGTTCTGATGACCT
>CAXHFZ010000062.1:0-6961 GCA_964016325.1 uncultured Candidatus Poseidoniales archaeon
TCAATAATGGTACAATTTCGGGAACTCCGACGGAGAGATCAGATTGGCAGCAGTACACTATCTGGGCCAATAATACAGGAGGTTCTGTCGGGCTGCAAATATGGATTGCTGTTCATGACTTGAGGGCCGATCAGAACGAGTTACTAAACGGTCTTGAGGATGCAGATTGGGGAGGGTGGTCATCGCATATTTTACCCATAGGAAAGTGGTCATTTCCACTAGGAAGAGACTCGACCGACTCTACTGTAGTTTCCGCTAGCCATGTGGGCAGAGGCAAGATGATCGGCCTCGGACACGAGAGTTGGGTTACACAGAACCATGAATTTAATTTCAGAGCAGTGGAATGGGTCTGTGGTGAAGATGCTAACGTTGGCCTTGCCTACGGGGCAGGATTCGATCACTGGGAAGACGAACTTCAGGCCGAGGGCCATTCAGTATATCTTTCAGTTACACCAGACGATCTGTCGCAAGTTGACTGCCTGATCGATGAGTTCTGGAATGGGCACGACGATGATGATAACCTGGCTTTGGAGCAGTTCCTGCTAGAGGGAGGAGGTCTGATCATGGGCGGACATGCATGGTATTGGTCTTACTCAAACAGCGATGTACCTCACAACTACCCTGGAAACAAGATTTCCCAGACGACTGGTTTGATGGTATCCTCAAATTGGGGGTATAACGACATAGATTTTGACATACCTGATAGATACCATACCCCACAAAATGCAATTCAAGGGATTTATTCCGATAGGGTAGAGGGAATCGAACTATCCGCAGAGGAAGCGGCTGTCGCATACTCCGCAATTTCTGACTGCACCGTAATCGTCCCACTTGACTTTCTGGAGTTCTGGACGCCACTGAGGGAATTGGTAAATTCCACCGGATGGACAGTGATTCAATACAGTACACTGTGGAGCTCAATAGGTCATGACCTAGGGGAAGATCCAGTTGCCGATGTCATCCTTAGGTTGGAGGAAGCCCTTACTCAGGGCCTCAATGCCAGTGATTTACCCATCCATCCCAGCCATACGGAGTTCCCCGGGGAAGTCCCCTCAAATGCGTCTAGGATTTCCCATACAGTTTCCATAGATGGAAACCAATCCGGACTCCCTTCTAATTTTGGTTATTCGGGTGCAAGAAGCAGTATTAGGATGTCCACAGGACTCTATGCACCGCCAGGGGAGGTAATCTCAGTTTCAGTTAGTCCAGAAGCCTCGGAATTGGGGTTTTGGATACTGATAGGAGCACATACGGACGGTTTATGGGGGAAAGACGTGATTAAGAGGCACTCCAAGGTTCACAGGTACTGGTGGATAGACAACACAACCACATCTCTAATCTGTGATGAATTTGGTGAATGTACATCTGAATCAGATGTAGGAAATGCGTTTGGCGGACCAATTTATGTTGCCATTCCCGCTGGTTCAGAATTTGGAGAATTCAATGTCACCATCTCCGGCGCAGTAATGGCCCCGATATTCGTACTAAATGAGACATCCGACTTTGAGTGGATATACTCTCAGAGAGATAATCCAGCTCCTTGGACAGAGTTGGTTTCCAATAATTTCATCATGACAGTGCCTAGCTATGAGATAAGGGAATTGAATAATCCAACCGCTCTGATGGAATGGTGGGACGAAGCCCTCGCAATGGAACATGAGTTGTACGGTTATGAACCGTGGCCAAGAGTGGAGAGGGCGGTTTTTGATGTCCAGATTTCCGCTGGATGGATGCACTCGGGATACCCATTCATGGCACACGATCTAAGTGTTGAAGGAGTTGTCAACCTTTCTCACATGAGCGAGAATGGTGATTGGGGTATGTTCCACGAGTTGGGTCACAACCACCAATGGATGCCATCTACTCTTCCTGGGACCACTGAGACAGGTTGCAACTTTGCAAGCGTTTACCTTATGGAGGAACTGGTCGGTATCCAAGGGCATAGCGCAGTAGATCCAGAACGGAGGGCAGATAGAATGCATTCTTACTTTAACGACGGTTCAAACATATCCAACTGGTCTGTTTGGACCGCTCTAGATACCTACATACTGATCAAGGAGGAATGGGATTGGAGCCCTATAACGGAGGCATTGACAGTGTATTACACACTCCCTCCCTCAGAGGTACCGTCTACCGACGAGGAAGAGTTCAATGCGTGGGTATTGCACCTCTCTAACGCCACTGGACACAACTTAGCACCTTATCACGACGCTTGGGGATTCCCACTAACCTCGAACACATACGACTCGCTAACTCATCTACCAGTATGGGTAGATGACCCTCTCAGAGGGGAATTCTTCGTTTATGATGCCATTATTCGCAATATCTCTTCGCCTGATCCCTCTGGCGCTACATCCACCACAATCTATTGGGAGACTTATGACAATGGGACAAATACCACACTCACGTTCTACTATGGTATGGCAGATATGGGGAACCAGACATCCGGTTGGGAAGGCAGTGCCGGCTTGGGTGACACATCTGTCGGCAACCACTCTCAAACAGTATCGGGGCTGACATGTTGCGGGTCGACATACTACGGTAGAATTCAAGCTACGAACGAGGAAGGCTCTACATGGTTCGGACCAATTTCATGGACTACAGATTATCTCAATGACTGATTCATTTTTCTCAACAGTCCTTCAAGGGAGATTTCAGGAATTAATTCTTGCTGTGCTTTCGCCAAGGGAATCCAAACCAATGTGTGTCCAATAGTAATTGCGAAAGCAGGAACCAGCTCCAGCCTAGGCTCTCCTTGCATAGCATATGCTACTACACCCAGAACTGCAAAGTGCAAGACATATACCGTCAGGGTAATCCTTCCAAGTGGTTCGAGGAATGAAAGACTGCCCCCTCCCCAAGGCTCCCCTCCAGAGCTCTCTGAACCTTCCATAATCCTATGTACCAGAAGCGCGAAGGTCCCTGAAACAACTAGGAATGAGGTACTAGCAGGAAAGAATGTCAGAACAGCATCTCCCTCAGTCAGTGCCCAAGGGACCCCCTCCCTCTCAGAGATTAGGAAAGTAACTGCAGTCGAAATCAGGCCAATGGCGATGATTCGCTCCCTATTTGTCCGACTATCACTTAGATCGTACACTAATGTTCCTAGAAGAATGTAGAACATCCAGGGAACAGCGGGATAGGTCCCATTCCAAAGAAGCCTCGATACCCATTCTGATATGCCATCTGATGCAACTCTGTCCCACCAAGTCCATCCTAATCCTGAGGCATCTCCAAGAATTAAGGGAGAAGAAATCAGGACTAAGGTCAGTCCTATCCTGATTTCCATGCCCAGCCTGATTATCACCGGAGTCAGAATTGTCGCGATTGCAAGCAGGGTTAGTACCCCGGGAGTAATTACTTCGAATCTACCTCCTCTGTCTGCATTTAGTAGCAGATTCACCAGAATTTGACAGGAAGCAAGTAATGCAACCCTGGGAACCATCCATGATGCCCAGTCCTGTGCACCGGTGAGTCCGGCCCCCATCCTTCTTGAGGCACTCATGTATATCCCCCATCCGGATATCATCACGAACAATGGAGCCGCCATTCCCCCGAACGCGGCAGCAACAAATGCTGCCGGATCACCTACGGACATCCCTTTCGGGGGGATTATGGCGGCCGTGTGTACCTCTACCATGCACAATACTGCAATTGCCCTTATCCTATCGATATGGGAGAGCCTCATCTGATGACCTCAGCAATTCTTGAAATCACATCTGGCTCAGAATCAGAAAATGAGATGGCTGTCTCCAGTCTCTCTAGAAGGGGCACTATCTTTTCTCCACGATGATACACTGTTGCTAAAATATCACCTATTTCGACAGAATCTCCCACTTGAACTTCCATGACAATTCCTACCTGATGATCTATACTATCTCCGAGATTTAGTCTACCAGCTCCCAGTTCAAGACATATCTCGGCAATGGCCATAGCATCAATATCTGCTATCCATCCAATTTGCTTTGCTTCTAGAGAGTCTGACTTCAGAGTCTGGTCTAGTATCCCCAATCCTTCTAGCAGTGAGACTTCACTTTCAAACAAATCTGGATCCCCTCCCTGTGAGGCCACCATTTCGATGAATTTCCCAAAGGCAGAACCATCATACAGGGTATCTAGTATCCTCGCCGCACCCTCCTCGAAGTCATTTGAAGATCCAGAAGACTCCAGAAGTAATCCTCCTAATACGCAAACCAACTCCTCCAAATCAGCCGGCCCTCTCCCAAGTAATGTTTCGACACTCTCCAGAATCTCTAGAGAATTTCCGACACTGTAGCCGATTGGCCGATCCATAGAAGATAGTACGGCAACCGTCGACACCCCCAATCCATTCGAGACTCCAACCATAGACTCTGAAAGCTCTCTGGCAGATCCAATGTCCTCCATGAATGCCCCTCTTCCAAATTTCACGTCAAGTACTAGGGAGGAAATTCCTTCAGCCGCTTTCTTAGATAATATTGACGAAGTAATTAGAGGGATTGAGGCTACTGTCCCTGTAACGTCCCTGAGTGAATAGAGACGTTTGTCAGCAGGGACCAAATCTTTCTTCTGGCTGACAATTGCCAGCCCTATCTCGTCGACCTGATTCATGAACTCCTCAATGCCGATATCAGTATTGAATCCAGGAATAGACTCTAGCTTATCCAGAGTTCCTCCCGTGTGGCCCAAGCTCCTGCCTGATATCATGGGGACGCTAAGTCCGCAGGCAGCCAAAGCCGGAGCCAGGGCAATAGATACTTTGTCCCCCACCCCTCCAGTTGAGTGCTTGTCGACTACTTTCGTATTGTCGTCCCAATTCACAGTCTCCCCAGAATCCCTCATTCTCAAAGTTAACTCCGTGACTTCCGAGTCACTCATACCATTTTCATAGACGTCTTTTAACCATTCAATTATCTCATCATCTGACAGACTTCCGTCAGTTACCCCTTCGATGAAATCTCTGATAGATATTGCCATCATTCTTCCTCTCCGAGATCTCTCCTAATCTCTTCCATTGTCTGCCCAGAGTCGAGCCTCCACTGGATTTCATCCCTGGTAGTCCTGTCTCTATCGAATCCAAATCCATCAAGGACAATGTCACCATGTAAGCCATCATCCTTACCTCTGGTGAGGGATCGTGAATCGGCTGAATCTCTATCGAAGCTAGTGCCTTTCAGAATCGCCAATTTTGATCCAGAGTCGTCAAATCTGTATCCCGAGTCATCTACTAGGATCTCATCAGTCTCACTCCTGGGTCTCCTGAATGAGGCCCATGAAGAAATCAACAGGGCCACTGCGGACAAAGCCATCAAGACGAACAGAACTCTAGCTCCCGGACGCGACATCGCGTCTTCCCGGATATCTAGGAACCCCTCTTCTTCATCTTCCTCATCAGTTTCCACATCCGGTTCTTCTACAGACTCATTTTCTTCAGGCTCCGTCGGAGTAATCTCATCACAGCCCCATTGCTCTCCGTCAGGTATTCCATTCTCGTCGACATCTCCAGATAGCATGGCAATATTGGGCGATCGAAGTACACTCTGAGCAAAAGCCTCCTCATTGCCATCGAAAATACAGTCTCCATCCGTGTCTACCTCTAGAGGATTGCCACCAAGTAGATACTCATTCAGGTTGTTCAGGCCATCGGAATCGGGGTCCATTGACTGCTCGCTCAATGCAGTCCCTATTATCGCCGCTGAGTGACGGTTCAATCCGTACAGATCCTCCCAAAAATCTGGCATCAAATCACCGTCAGAGTCTGTGCTGGAATCCATTCTCCCCCAATCCGAGTCAAAGGAGGAAAGATAAATTGAAGCAAGCTCCTCATTGTTGATCAATATCCCCATCTCTCTATTCCTGAGGGCGGCACTTGATCCCCAATTCATACTTCCAACAAGAACACTAGAACCATCTATGATTGCTCCCTTGTTGTGGAGTTTGGAAATATTTTCTGATGTTGACATCAGTATGGCAGTGGTATCCAAACCTTGTGTCCCGTTCCAGTCTGTATTAAACAGGTGAACAGTGTCTCTTATTTCCTCGTCCCACTCAGCATAAAATCCATTCAGGATAAGACGAATCTGTACTCCTCTTATGGCCGCTTCATGTAATGCTTCAATCATTGGGTTCTCACCGAAACCCCAGTACCAGTCCAAATCGAGATATTGCACAGAAAGATCGATCGAGGACTCTGCAGATGAGATCATCTGTACTATTGATGTGACGCAATCGTCTGGACACGTTATCAGTTTCCCATCGAACGGCCCATCAATAAACTCAGGAGTATTCCCTGACGTGGCATTCTGGGCTAAATCCATCCTCCAATTAGAAGAGGGTGAATGCCTGGATTGATGGGCTGAAATATGGAGACTATTCTGATTCTCATCCCATTCCATTCTCGAGAGCACCAAGTTTGCCAAGTCGACGGAGTTCACAATTAGGGACCATTCACGATTTCCTGTTTGGTCTACCGGAGCACTGGTTTCCTTCCAATTGCCAGAAGAGATCCACACACTCTCAGTATCTTTCACTGCTACCTTGCTGTGGATGTATCTGTAGGGCGAACTTATCTGAGAAGGATCCTCCATCCAGAGGACAAGTCCTCCGGCATCATGAACAGCCTGAGCATGACCTCTCTGGTTATCGACGGTACTGGCCCCATCTAGGATTCCATCCTCCAACAGTAGTGTTACATCCACGCCCCTGTCTATGGCGTCAATAACCGCACTGGTCAATTCTGTACTCATGAATTGGTAAACATGGAGATGCAACTCACTTTGTGCGGTATCTATCCAGTTTCTTAGGTCATTATATGTCGATTCAGGGCCAATAGAAGCGACCGCAGTAGAGTTCTGCTCAGTGAGGAAATCTCCTCCATCACAGAATGTCGATGCTCCAATCCTAATCCATCTCTGCTCCCAATCAGATCCTGTGTCTGTATCCGGGTATTCTCCGCATCCCAACCCCCTCATAAGAATCAATC
>CAXHFZ010000063.1:0-6956 GCA_964016325.1 uncultured Candidatus Poseidoniales archaeon
CATATATTGGTAATGAAACTTTTCTACTTACTTATGGAGATGGGCTAGCAAATATAAATATTGAAGAATTAGTTAAATTTCATAAAAGCCATGGCAAAATGGTTACAGTTACTGCAGTCCATCCTGACAAGATCTGTGATGCCATCTCAGACTCTATTCTTGATGCATGTCTGAGGATCGATCCTAATGCCCGTGTAGCAGTTGAAACCATGGTCAAGGGAACCGAAGGAGAAGCGGTAATAGTTCTCGCGGGAGAGGTCAGCCTCAATGGACAGCCCCCAAACTATGAACAAATTGCTCGTCTTACTGCTTCATCGATCGGATATACCGACAGTAAGATCGGGATGGACGCCTCATCAAAAGACAGCTGTCACGTACAAACTCACATAACCACCCAGTCCCAATTTATCGGCCAAGGGGTCGATGGCGACCTTGAGACACAAGGGGCAGGTGACCAGGGAGTAATGTTCGGGTACGCGTGCACGGAGACAGAGGGAACTCCAGAGCTCAGAGGCAGATTCTTCCCACTTTCAGCAGCTCTAGCGCAAAGGCTAACCAGACGGTTGGAGATAGTACATGACGAGGGCATCATACCTTGGGTTAGGCCTGATGGAAAGAGCCAGGTTACAGTACAACTAACCGATGATAAAAAGTCAGTCAGCAGGGTATCTACGATAGTTATTGCATCACAGCACTCACCGAAAGCAGGACCGAACTGGCCCGCCGAAGACGATTTATCAGGTGAGGAAAGACGCCAGTATATCGAGAATCAGATTAGGAAGCATGTAGTCGAACATGCTATTCCTCCTAGTCTGTTAGACAATCCAGAGATAATAGTCAACGGAACGGGATCATTCCCTGATCCTGGAGGCCCATATGCGGATGCCGGCCTGACAGGCAGGAAAATAATCGTGGATACCTATGGAGGAGGAAGACACGGTGGGGGGGCATTCAGTGGAAAGGATCCATCGAAGGTAGACAGATCAGCCGCATATTATTCTAGGTGGGTCGCTAAGCATGTAGTCGCAGCCGGACTGGCAGATAAGTGCGAGATTCAGGTAGCCTATGCGATTGGTAAAGCTAACCCAGTTGGTTTCAGGGTGGATACCTTTGGAACAACCAATGGTGACTTGGGAAAAAATCCAGACTCCACAATCTCCAGGTTGATATCGGAGAACTTTGATTGGAGGCCCGCTGCTATGATTAGAGACCTCGATCTTAAGAGGCCAATCTACAGTTCTACTTCATCAGGTGGGCACTTTGGAAGAACTCCAACCGAAGAAGGATTATTCCCATGGGAAAGACTAGATGAGTCGAGGTTAGACTCACTTAGAAGTCACTAAGAGAATGAAAAGCCAAACATATCTGGCAGGGTATTGAAAACAAACCCTTCGTGCGACTATCATGTCAAGAATACCTGCAGTCCTACTCCAGCAGTTCGTCGGCATGAGCGATTATGAGAGAACACTAGCGATAGACAGAGCCTCCAGGGAACTAGGACTGTCCAAAAGCGAGGTTCTTTCGCAGTTGGATGAATTTCAAAATGGACAGGTGAAACCCACAAATTCTCCAACCACAACACACTCTCAACCGACAAGAGAAAGTAATTTTTCACGGCAAGAAGCGGAGAAAGAAGGATCTCCTAGATTCTTGGAAAATACTCACAAATATAGATTCACATATGACCCGAGTCACTCGGGAAAGAAGAGGCAGTCTGAAGTGAACCAAGCCATAGCCTGTCCACACTGCAATGCGGCACTAGGGATTCCATCCGTCAGGCCTATTTCGGTAAAGTGCCCTGCGTGCTTGATGGAGTCGACGTTTGAGAACTAGACCCCCCAAAACTCGCTACCTCTTCCTCCCTCATCCTCCTCCGAAAGGGATTCGACGATAACGCTCAGGAGGTATCTTCCCAGAATCGCAATTACCGGAAGAGACCACGTTGCCACCACTGATTCCACTCGTAGATCCACATCCTGCCCACCCAGCATACTGAGTGAGACCTCATTAATAGCCGAAATCACGAAGTATGCAACGAACCCAGTAGCCAGAAGCATAATACTCTGACCGGTGAACGAACCCTCCTTCCACCTTAGCACTCCCAAAGACAGGAAGAGAGAGAAGAAAGCCACAAGAATCCAGGATAGAGCATTGTCAATTGCGATTACCCAAGCAGCAATGTCACTATTTACAGCGTTCACATCGAAATTCGTGGTTGAGGATAAAATCGAGGAAGCATATGCGTCTATCTCCGAGCTAGATGCGTACAATACCTGTATTACCGTCACAACAGCAATTATCATTGAAACCAGTGCTAAGGCCCACAGCATGGATGTCAGCAGGCTACCAGTCGTCGCAGCGCGCATGTCATTTAGAAGACGGTCAAGCTGTTGCTCCCATCCAAGCCCTCTGGAAAGAAGCCATATCCCGATGATAAGTGGTAGAGTTCCTATTAGTGCACTCCCGTAGTCCGATGGAAGGATTAGACCAATACCCAGAATGATCATCACAGTTGCTATTGGGACGAGTAGTCTTGCTCTCCAACGAGGGTCCTCAATCGCCTTTACGACGTAGTAGTAGGTACTCTCAATTCCCTTAGACTGCCTGACTATAATTTTCTCGATATGATCGACTCTGACTCTGGAAGTGATTATTGGGAGTGCTTCCTCATCATCAGCCCCATCAGTAACGAGAATCGCCTTATCTGGTTGGAACTCCTGTATTACCTCGTCTAACTGAGTGGCAATTTCCCTATCACTTCTGGACCCGACTCTGACGTCTCCTGTCAGTAAGGCGATTTGGACCTCATCATCACCAATAGCCTCTTCAGCTAAACGGTCATGTTGGTGCAAAGCTCCCATAATGGCATTAGTGTCCGACTCTTCTGGATCGGCTATTCCAAGCCTCAAGGCGGCGGCAAGAGTAGCCTTACGACCCACTACTGGGCCTCTAATACCGGCCTTGACTCCCAGATCATTATCTCGGTCTACTGTTAGTACCAGAGTTCGTACCATCTCCCCGCCTCAACCTCTGATACACCCGGGGCGATATGAAGAATTGCCTACAATCATGAGTATAACTCTCATTAGGAACTTGTGCTGGACCCGCCAGAGTCGTTGTATCTCCTTCGTTGTTTGGCCCGGATATACTTCAGAGGGTGCGTCAACCACTCCTGATCACATAGCGAGTCATCTCCTACTTCAACTGGACAGCGAGCATTGGTCTTCAAGGCCGCACAACCATGAGGGGTATACGCTCTTTCGTATATGTGAGCAACCTGATATGAGGTCGTATCTGGGCTGTAGTCGGGCGCTCCAGAAAAGAACCCACAAGTTTGCTCTTGGGAATGACCTAAAGCTTTGGAGAATGAAGCCAGAAAAACTCTGCCCACATGATTAACGTTGACTCCTTGGTTAAGCTCTGACACCGCCGACTCAAAACAGGGAGGCCAATCTTCCCTAACAGCGGCTGAGACAGGCATCTCTTCCTTTACCCGAAGGGCCAACATTCCGACTATCCTCTCCACTGAATCTGAGAACTGTGCGGCAAACTCATCACTCATTTTCTCCATACGCTGTCTACAAGTCTCGTCAAGGTACCCCCTTACTCTCTCTTTTAGCAACCTAGAGGTCCTCTCCCTGCTATTCTCTCCAGAGGCTGGATCCATTCGAACCCAACCGTCTCTTACTGGCCTGTTAGCCAATCTCCAATATGGTCCTGAAATTTTTGGGCAAAGCTCGATAAAGTCTGAAACAGGTACCCAGTAGATCGTCCGATCCCCTTCTTCTATTTTGATTCCAGAAAGATAACTAGAGCAAATTGTCGCGAAATTAGTTGCATCCCTGCCGAACAGTCCGTCCGCTCTGCTAGCCTCCCCCTCTATCCATCTTGCCAACAAGCGCTCATCGAAAGAAGCACAGACTACGAGCATAGCATGAAGAAATGAAAGAGTCTCAGTCATTTTACCCGCTTCACTCGAGAGATCTACCGTTGTTGCATCGTCTACTCCGTCTTTGTGCATTACAGATTCCAGTAGTCGCAACCTGCCCCTGGCTCGCACCTCTTCAAGCCAAGGAGCCCCCACCAAATCTCCTACTTCGACCCCATTTTCCCTCAGAACTTCTCGTATGTAGTTCCTGCCTTGTGGTAGCATTGGGTATCTCGATAATATCACCCGATCTTCGATTATGGGTGGCTTGAGTGGAATGGGCACGATGCCTAGAGGACCAAGAGGGTTATTCAACAATCACCGACCCCTTCCACTGGAGAAACATGTCCAGGCCACCCACTGATCTAATACCTTCTCTTGAACTTCTTGTAACGATTCAAGATGAGTTCAGGAGCCATTTCGGATGGCGAGAATCTGACGATATTTCAAGTGCGAAGAATCTTCTTTCTACCGTTGAGCAGTCGGGAGTAGAGCAATGGAGGAGGCCCAATAGGGCCGCAACTGTGGCAAATGTTCAGAGGAGACTCGTTCTCAGAGAGCAAAATGTTGCTATTCTAGGAGCTGCAATAGACACAGAAGAACTAACCAGAGCTCTAGAGTCACCAACCCTTTTGATTGCCGCCGATGGAGCCGCCGGAGCAATCTCTCTGTTACCCAAAACGACAGCAGAGAGGGCATGGTCAAGATTGGCTTTCATAGTTTCAGATGCAGATGGAGGAGAGGGTACCATTGAGGCGGTTAACAGAGGAAAAACAGTTTTCTTACACGCGCATGGAGATAATGAGAATGACTGGAGGGCCCTTCTGGAAATTGCAAAGAATGCACCCTCACCGCCTCCCTTGATATTGACACATCAGACAACTGGGGAGATAGCTGGTATGCACAATCCAGGCGGATTCACTGACGGAGATAGGGCCGCATGTATAGCTACATCATTGGGAATTCCAGTAGAGAGGATAACCATGCTAGGGACAAATACAAACAAGGTCGGTAGGTGGTCAGGAACCACTGAAAAGGAAAAGAAACTAGTCAAATTACAGTGGATGAAAACTATTCTACAGGCTCTGGATATTCACTACTGATCATAGGAAGTCTTCCAGAGTCATCACTGTCACTCTGTCGTTATTGAATAATGAGTCCACACTATCAGACATCCATCCAACACGCTGTTTGGTGTAATCATCAACTCCGTAGCTCTCCATTACTTCCTTAGTAACCTGGATATATTTCCTGACTGCCCCCTCAGAGACTGTTAGGACGACATTTCCCCCGCAAGTCGCAACCCCGTCATCGGAACTCGAGAATCTCGGACCGCCCGAGATTCCCGATGCCCTCTGCACACATTTGCCAGCTAGAGGCATTCTTCGATAGGAGTGCCCACATTTTACACATCGTACTTTCTGCCTGGTGAATGCCATCATATTGCCTCTCATATCTGGGAGGAAATGAGATTCAATGACTTGCGATGCCACTCTGTCCACACTGACTGACCTGAGTCTACTTCCTAGTGCTAATTGCTCACCCATCTTGTCAGTCATACTCACAAGAGTCTTGTATGCAGAATTCACCGGCCCAGAATCCAAGTCACCAGAATCATGCGTCCATCCATATCCTCGCAGATCTCCAATACTTCCCAGTCTGTCGCTTACTAGGTCCACTAAGTCCGATGCTTCGTTGGGGTGGGGCTGAGACAATGTAGCCTCGTAGAAGTCCCGAGAATAGCTCCAAGAGCAATCCACGTTCAATGCCTCCTTGTCTATTTCCATCGGATTCAGCCTTGTCGTCAGAACTAGAGGAGCATCCATCCTGCCTCCTCTGCCTGCAGGTAGAATTTCCTTGGAGAAATTTAGCAAACCATCCATGAGCATCATTATGCTATCCTCGTCTCCATCACAATTCCTTCTTTTAGCGGCGTGGAAAAGTGGATGAGCGTATCCAGCAGATGAGGAAGTCCAGCCGATTAAGCGACACAGCACTCCTCCAGAAGTATGTGGTGCAAGACCGATGGCCAATCTTCCGACTAAGTCTTTCTCACTAGTCGCGTTATAGAATGGCTCCATTTGATAGAATCTAACTAAAAGCTCATCCACGAAATTACAAGTAGCGAGAAGGTGATCCTTGGATCTAATTGACGGGATAAAGTCCTGTGGAAGCAACTCCAACATTTGACTATCAGATTTCAGGATGTTTCCTCGAATATCATGAGTGTATCCCAGTTCAGCGAGAGCCTCCCAAGATGTACCAATCTCTATCGGTTTGAAGTGTGTTACTGGTACATCACTCATATCATACCTCGAGGTTCCGTCTCTGAAGACAGAAACCCCATGCTTCGCTCTTAGAATACCCTTCTCCAATGGTTCTGGGGACTGTCCAATCGAAACTAGACCCTTGACAGCTTTGATCTTCGAGGGAAGCTTGTCCAAGCCCAAACCTCTCCTTTTTACCTCAAGAATAGATGAGACCGGGACTGTCGTAAACTCACCTCGACGCCTCCTTTTGCCTCCCCGACTCTTGCGGACTTCCGTTCTTCCTCCACACTCCTTGGCCACGTTGGGATCAGGTCTGACATGACATCTGATATGTGGGGACTCTGAACCACATTTACTACAAATTCTCGGACCCATCTGAACTCTGATACTTCCTTTGGAGGATGACTCTCCTAGGAGCCTTTGAGGTCCCCCACTCTCAGCAATAGGGTACAGTGAGTGGACCAATGGCTTCATCTCTCTAACCCCGGACTTTTCCGGTCTACCCATTCTAGCCCCAATTCTACACGTTGCGGAGTCTTCCCATCTCATTGAGGACAGCTTCCTAACTAGCCACAACGAACCATCAACGACGTGATCATCTAGTAACGAAATTGATCTGTTCAGAGCGGTTACATTTTGGGGTCCGGGATCAGAGATTCCCTGTGCGGCTTCTTCACCTATCGCCTCTGTCTCCAGTGTACCCTTTCCTTGTTGCATAGCTAGGGTGGTTGCCCTAACTCTGGCAAGGCCTCTTCTAC
>CAXHFZ010000064.1:0-6842 GCA_964016325.1 uncultured Candidatus Poseidoniales archaeon
CCACGACGTCATTCGTCGGCAGCGTCAGATGTGTATAAGAGACAGCCCTATTACTGCAATTTACATTTCACGTACATACTTCGAGAAAATTTTGGGGAAAATATGAGGCTCTAGTGTTGGCCCTCGCATCAGCTTCGGTTGTAATGGGAGCTTGGGATTATGGGATAGATGAGATTTCCTCGGGGGGCGACTGGAGCAGAGGTGGACTGTTCGGCGAGGAGAGCGGTTTCCTCCATCTTGAAGAATGGTCGTTAATGCTGAGCTTGCTGACAATGATGGCCTGGGCATCGGCCTTGGTACTAATGTGGGCCAGATATCCGATAATGAGGGAGAATCTGGTATTCCTTGTGGTTGCATCATTCTCTGTCCAGCTAGGGCATATTTACTCCCACTCGGGCTCTCCAGACTTCCCCTTTGGTTCGGGGATATCGGATTTTGGAGGGGTAGCCTTGGGGAATCTCGTCATGATTTTCTTGTCTGTCTTTGTCGTCCACAGAGCTGTTACTGAAACTAGGGACATACATGTCGAGGAGAAGCATTCACATCCGGATCCCAGACTGGTAGAAAAGGCTTGGAAAGACCATCGCCTCGATGCTTGGAGCGCCAGCCTTGTCATTTGGGTTTTTATGATTAATATCATGTCATGGTCTGGATCTCATGCCATTTCTCAAAGACCACCATTTGAGGATGAATTACTTGGAATATCTCTGTTATATGTCACCTCAGGAGTCGTATCTTTCTTCTTACTGATGCATATTGTTTGGTATCCTCATTTCATGCTGGGGGGTGGAGATCACACCATTCAGTCATCAAGGGCCAGAGAGGTAGCAGGCATTTCGCTGGCCTCTAAAGAAGAGACCTTGCAAGGACTTTGTCCTGTGTGCGGTGCTGAAACTCCTGTCATTAAAAAGCCCAATGGCAAGATAGAGGTCCATTGCTCCGACTCAGAATGCACGGGATGGGGTGTGCCTGGTGAGCCATGTTCTTCGTGCGCCAGAATATTACCACTCCGTCTTAAGTGTGAAAAATGTGGAAGTAGCTCTTCTGCCACCAGTCACTTCGTCAAGACGGATGCTTGGTAACAGAATATGCCAGAGTGAATATTATGTCTGATGAAGAAATGGAGGAAGACGAGTCATTTATTGACAATTCTTCTCTGAATTTATTGATTAAAGTAACCTCTTCGCTGGTAGTTCTACTCAGTGTATTGATAATTTCTTTGTGGGCTGTATATCAGACCGCAGATGTCACATTCGGTGGCCCTCCCAGTTCACTACAACTATGGGAGGAAGAATACAGAGAGATGACAGGGCTAGACAGAGTTGATGGTTTCGAAGGAAGTGGAGTTAAAATTTGCGTTGTTGATACTGGAATAGATATTAGCCACCCTGATCTGGAATTTGCTAATATAATTGGTTGGAACGATCTTATTTCTGGTTCTGATTCTCCATATGATGATGAAGGTCATGGAACCGCCATGGTAGGAATTATTGCTTCAAAGGGCGGACTAAATGGAGTCTCTCCAAAAGCTGATTTACTAATTGCTAAGGCCATTTCAGATGATGGGTCTGGAACTGATTCGACTATTGCAGATGCAGTGGATTGGTGCGTAGATGAAGGCGCGGATATCATCTCTCTTAGCTTAGGAGGGAGTCAGGGATTTGGCTCTGGATTCTTCACTACGGACCAATTAGAGGATTCTGTACAAGAAGCGATAGATTTGGGGGTTTATGTTGTGGCAGCTGCTGGAAATGACGGTGAAGATGACGATGGTGATGTGGAGTCGCCCGGTTCAGTGGAAGACGTAATCTGTGTTGGTGCAGTAACTAGAACAAGCTCTATCTGGAGCGGAAGTTCTGTGGGGGATAACAATGGAAGATTATGGCCCAACCCAATTCTCCCTAGGCAGGACCCAGATAAGAAACCAGAAATCGTCGCACCTGGTCATGAAGTCCCGATCTTGATGGCTCGAAGCACGGGGAGTGGAACTTGGTGGGGGTGGTCAAGTGGAACCTCTGCAGCCACTGCATGGGTTTCTGGCTCAATAGCGATTTTCCTGGAGGCTAACCCGGACATGAAAAGAGATGGGGCGCAGGGGGGAGTTTCTGCAATATCTAATCTAAAAATGATCAGGTCACAGAACTCCGAGATGAAGAATGATCAGGAAGATCACGATGAGCATTATGGCTACGGATTACTTCGAATAGATTTACTCATAGATGAAACTCAAAACTCCAGTTCAGATTCTAACCCTCTAGGCTCCAGTTTTTCTGAATTGGAAGATTTTCAGGACAAATATGCGCAAGAAGTTCAAGTCACACGTCGGATGATGGCCAGTGTACCGCCTGATAATTCCACGAAAGAAACAGAATGATTTGCGCTAACATCTTTGATGAATGAAATCCACTGATTGAATGCAGTAACCTTGGATTGGGCCTCTGTTGGCTCTTCTCCATCTACCGGGAAGCCGACGTCACCGGTAGGGACCTCTGGCTCTGGTACTATCATTATCCCACCTGGTGAAAGTACATCAAATGCCGAGGACGCTGCCACCGGTCTGTCTGAGTCTGGTAAATCTATGATTACTAAAGATACAGGTAATGGAATATCACTAGGCCTGGCCGAAGACGGTAATGACGCAGAGGCGGCAGACCAGCTAGTGACTTCTGCAGTTATCTCAGCCCATGGCTTAGCAATCACTCTTGACCAAGAGTCTGCGTTATATCTCCTGATTAGTCTATCGATAATTACTCCAAATCTAGCTCCTTCTTCGATGATAATAAAGGAGTCTGGCTTTGGTCTGGAAGGACTGTCCTGGATGGAGGGATCGCCACACCAAAGATCGAACAGCCACGCAGAAAGATGCCCTATCCCTCCACCGACTAGTATGGCATTACCAAGTGGCACTCGTGATACGATATCCCTTATCCTAATCCTCAGTGATCGAGGCATTGTTCGAAGTCCCATCAAGAGCATTTGCTCCCCGATAGAAGAAGCTATCTCAGGCTCAGTATCGGTCCTATCTGGATCTTCAGAAAGTAGTCTCTCCAGCATCTCTCCCTCTGACATCTGTGGCAGTCCGAAACCATCATTGGCGGATGTCATGAACAGCGATGGAAGCATCATTATTCAAGATTGGTCTACGAGGATGCCTTCAAGAGACCCATTCGGACCGGATAAACATGAGCGGCGTGGGAGATGAGGACGATATTATCGCTGATATCACTGAATGTCCAACATGTTTGACTATGACGGAACATGAAATCCTGAAGAGAGTTTCCAGGGGCAAGGGAGAGGATCTTTTGGTAAGGTGCGTCGAATGCTCCGTTGTACATCTACTGAAACTTAGGCCGAACTCCTCCGTTAGCATTAGGACTACTCTCTCTGAGGGGTCAGAGAGTTCCTCTGTATTTGTTGAGTCAGATTCTGATGAGTCTATTTCAGTCGGGGATTTATTCGAAAGAAATGGTTCTTTCTGGTCTGTAACAAGGATAGAGATTGGAGATAAGATGTCAGTTAAGTCCTGCAAAGCTGAGGAAATAGTCTCAATGTGGGCAGTAAATAAGAATACATGCGTTGTCAAGATTACTCTCACAGATGAGGAGACTAGTACTGCTTCAACAATTGACTGTGATCCAGAGAAGGTGTTCTCTTGTGGCACCGTTATGATGATAGATGGACGGAGATGGAGAATTAGGGCAATTCATACAGGGGAGGGCAGGACATTGAGAGGGAAGAGAATCGCCGCTGACATACGAAGAATGTATCTTCATCCAGTTGTGAAGAGTTAGCTATCGCCTGTTTGTCCATGGCATGAGAAGGGTCTTGAGGACATGAGTTGCAACTTCTGGGTTTTCCTTCAATCTCCTTATGCCATACTCATACCATTGCTGACCATACGGGACGTATATCCTAGTCAAGTGTCCTTCAGAGTTTAGTTTTCTCCTTAGGTCTCCCCGCACCCCTAGTAGGAACTGGAATTCATACCCCGGGCCCTTTCCTGAGAATGGTCTATCATCACTATCGGGGGAGAGACCGTACTTATCCAGTAATGACAGAGAATTATCAATCACTGGATAGTCATGAGAAGCTATTGCAGTATATGCACCGTTTCTCAGCATATGTTCGATGGCCATGTTAGTGGAATCAACAATTTCCCCATATTCAGTGTGGGCTATTTCTTTTGGCTCCAGGTAGATTCCCTTGCAAATCCTAAAGTCGGAGTTATGACCTATTGCTGCGCAAATCTTGTCTATATCGGAGATGGTTCGAAATAGTCTCCCTTGTAGAACTACCCCAATATTATTCAGGCCTTCAGACCTGATTCTAATCATCAATTCAATTGTTGAGTCGGTTACTCTGCTATCTTCCATGTCCAGTCTTACAAAAATGTCGCTTTCAGATGCCTTTCTAGTAATATTTAGGATATTATCAAATGCTGATTCTTTGTTGATCAATAGACCGAAGGCGGTCGGTTTAATCGAGATGTGAGCATCAATATTATTTTCTTTGATTGAGTCGATTAGTTGGGCGTATTCTTTTAGGAAGAAGTTAGCCTCTTCAATAGATGTAATTTCCTCTCCGAGTACATCAACTGTAAAACACGCCCCCTCAGACGAGAGGTTTTTCATTGTAGTAATTGCATCCTCCAATTTTGGCCCGGCTACGTATCTGCTCGCCACCATGCGGATTATTGGTTTTGGAGCCAGTGGCATGGTCGCGACTATCAGCTTGCCCAAGATCGCCATTACCGCCCCGAGGAGGAGACAAGACTTCACAATTACTCTTGGGAGATCTCTTTACCTCTGCGGATTGGTATGTCATTTTCGGCAAGTAATTCCCTAATTTTTTCTCTTTGCCAGCCCTTGAATGATTTCCGATCCAGATGCACAAATATGTCTGCCCCGGGAAATGCTTGCTCAGTGGATTCGATAGCTGAAAGAATGGAGTCCTGCCACAAAATAGTTGATCTCCCCCCGGCAATATTATCTGTCGCATCGAAATTTAGCGAATAGCCTGCCAAAACATGGCCTAACCATATTTTTCCCTTCTCCACCACTGCTTTGTGCCTAGGTGCATAATGCCCCCCTCCAAGCCCGATCATGACATCCCCCTCTCCTTTCCAGTTACCCAGTGGATTACTGCCATTTAGGCCCAGAACTTTGCAAAGAACACTGGCCCAAAGATTGAGTGCGTCTTCTCTACTCCAGTCAGACTGTGTAGAACCTATCTCGATGTAGAGAGTGGGCGATTCTAGAACTGGTCCGTGATGTGTTGCCTCTAACGTTAGGTCAAAATATTCATCTAATTTTTTCTT
Organism: uncultured Candidatus Poseidoniales archaeon; assembly: GCA_964016325.1. Classification (GTDB taxonomy): domain Archaea; phylum Thermoplasmatota; class Poseidoniia; order Poseidoniales; family Thalassarchaeaceae; genus MGIIb-O5. The sequence continues at coordinate 5,318 of CAXHFZ010000064.1, forward strand.
TCGTGCCTCCTTCAACATCTCCCTGTACAGTGATGCAAACCTTGGCGATGGGGGGACCAATTGTCCATTGATACCGCCTGATTTCCCAGGCATTCCAGGCGGATAAATACCAGGTAATCCGATAGCGTGTAGGGTTATTGCAGGAGTATCTGTTGAAGAGACGTGCCTTGAAAGGACTAAGACTTCCTTTATCTCACAAGATACCTCGTTTTCATGGATCGAATCTATGGAATCTGCATGGACGTGGATATTTTCAATAGACAGGATGTGGACATCGCAAATCAGGTGTTTTACCACGCGACCGTGGGAGAAAAACTCCTCTTTACCCCACTCAGAGGCCCTGAGTAACGAGTCTCGGAGGTTAACCGATGCATCATCGGACTCGGAACATAGAATCAGGGTCACCATATTGCTCGCAGGGGAGCCAAGTATTCAATATTACAGCCACACCTTCAAGCAGTAGTGTCGGGACGGGGAATCAGAATGGTCAGCGATATAGGTTTCAATCCTATCAGGATTGATAGAGGGGAGGAGCGCTCTTTGATAGTCGGATCGGATGGGCAAATGCTGGAAATCGATAGTCAGATAGAGCAGGTAAGCAAGGGAGCGATGTATCCATTTCCAGGAGTTTCATCATGTGGGGTCGTTAGCTCCGATCATTGGATTGGCTCGTGGGTTGACAGAAATATGAGGAAGGCCTACATGGGCTCATTTCCATTGGGTGAAATATGGGAATCTGCTAACCCAGACTCTGATGGCTCGGAAAATAGAGATGTTGATCAGTCAGTAAGTAAATCTGCCTCTTGGACCAGAGAACTCCAGTCTGAGCCTCTTGCAATGTGTATGGTCGAGGGGAATATCGTTTTCGCTTGTCTTGGTTCTGGGATATACATGATAGACGGGAACGCTAGTGAGATTTGGAGGTCACCATACCCCCGTTGGAGAGAGCTTGAGGACCTAGTTGGAATTGATTCGATAGTTTCCCTTCTAAGGAAGGAGGATGAGATATATGCATTCTCATCATCTGGAGGCTACTCGGTTATCTCCATAATTACTGGACATGAAATAAATAATGGTATTCTTTCAAACCTCCCAGATAGGGTGCATGATGTTAGATATGATCAGGATTCCGGATGGATCATTATGCTACATGGTAAGAATATGGCCATAATGAGTGACCTGAATTCGAACCCAGCCATATTCAGAGTTCCCGGACCTGTCATGGATGTGTCCCCATGCGAGGGAGGGTGGAAATGGACAGGATGGAGGCATGATGGATATCTCTCCAATGGGAGACTGAGTACCTTTGGAAGGAATGAGGTAGGAATATCTCTGATCGACAATATAGTACTGACCAATAGTGGCACTTGGAGAACTTTTAATGGCGATGATTAGAAGTTCTTGTTAGCCTCTCTTCCATCGTTCAAGAGTGTGTATCCGCACTTGCCACACGACTTGCGATCTTTGTGTACGGCTAGGAAAATACCTGGACCACACCTAGGGTTGGGACAGAACTCGCCTCGTA
>CAXHFZ010000065.1:0-6797 GCA_964016325.1 uncultured Candidatus Poseidoniales archaeon
TACACGACGTCATTCGTCGGCAGCGTCAGATGTGTATAAGAGACAGATCCGAAATATCCGAGTTCTGGCCCCTCAATCTATCAATAACTCCTGATGAGGTTAGGGGGGAGCGGTCCAATCTTACTGATGCGATTTTGAATGACGGATGGCCTCTACTGGAAGAGAGTCGGGGCAAGGTAATGTTCGTTCTCCTAGCTACCGGAGGAATGAGGGACCTGTACATGGAAGAATACCCCGGCTTGACTGGGGCGAGGATGTTCCCGATGTTCACCACTCAAGGACAATACCCTGGTGAGGAGGCAGTCTTCTCTCTAACTGACCCGATTGGGGATGGAGAGGAGATTACCCGACTTGTCGAAGATGGTTTCATCGTCAGGACTAGAGCTGACAGTGGTGGCACAGAGCCCGACAATAACGATACGTCAAGGTTTGAGGCGGCACTGTCTTCTGGTGCGCATACAATCGCCACTGATTATCCGGCCCCGGTTGATGGCATGGACTACTGGATCGAGATTCCAGAGGGCAGTCCAAGCCGGTGCAATCCGATAGTTTCTCCAGATTGGTGCACATCTTTGGCTATCGAGAGTCTCGAAATATCTGGCTGATTATTACACCTTCGCGATTACCTTCATCTCTATAGCAATCGGGGATGGGAGGGCGTTTATCGAGACAGTTGTCCTAGCAGGCATTATTTCACCGAAGTGCTCGGCATATACCTCATTGTAGGCCTTGAAATCCCTGTCCATGTCAATTAGGAATACCAGAACGTCGACAACATTTTCCAGACCTGCTCCGTACTCTTCCAGTATCAGCCTGATGTTGTTTATTACGGAGTGGGTCTGCGCGGTGATGTCATAATTCAGGGGGTTTCCTGAGTCGTCACTCACAGGCCCACCAGGAATCTCGTTAGTCTCCGGGGACCTTGGTCCCATGCCACTGACGAATACTAGGTTACCAACTCTTCTGAGGTGAGGGTAAGCGCCCATTGCTGAGGGTCCTGTCTTGGCAGTGAAGGGACCGTCTTGACTGGTCATCTTTCCTGCCGTTTTCTTTCCCACTACGCCTCCCACTATTCCTCCGACGGGGCCACCGACAGCCACACCCGCGGCGGCGCCAACGGCCCCTCCTGCGTTTGTGAACATCGACTTGCCGTATGAGTTGTACAGGGCCTCTATGGCCTCATCCGGGGCCTCTACTAGTTCCTTTAGCATCTCTAATCTGTGGGTGAAGGCTGAGCTCTGTTGTTCTTCGAGCGGTTCTCCCGAGCTCATCACAGCATCCCCTTGTCCAAGACGTTCCTGTCCCCGTGATAGTACTCAACATCGTCCTCGTCGAATTCCTTATCGCCGAATGATCCGGGGGAGGGAGTCAGCGTTACCACTGCCCCACCCGATCCATGAAGTGCCTCGTAAGCGAGCACCTCTCCCTGGTAGTTGTTATGTTGCCCCATAGTAGCCGCCATCCACCAAGCTGGCTTGTATGCGACGACCTTCTGGACCCTTATCTGACCGTGAATCTCCCTGGATAGCTGGCTCAGGTCCTCAAGTCTGCCATCAGCAAAGAACTCCAGTATCTTGCGGTTCCACTCATCGTCCTTGGGGCTGTGTATCCTATCCTCGGTCGGATTGATATGCTCGGTAAACATCCTGTTAGACAGGCTTGACACCACCACTGCGATAGCCTTCTTTCCTTGCTTAGCAAGTGCGTCCCTGATTGACTTGCCCAGAACTATGGTCTCAGCCCTGTTTGCATACATGTTGCTGGAGACTATGCAGGCGGGTACTCTGTTATCTGGATTCAGTAGCTTCAATGCTACGACTGATCCTGTGTCTATTGGGAATCCCTCGTATGCGATGGTCCTCGAGTGGAGGCCTCTTTCCTTAGCGGAGTCCCTCAGGCACTCAGCAAAGTCGACATCCATTTTGAACTTGTAAGGCATACTTCCCAGATAGTGGAAGTCATCGTCCACATGCACCCACTCGGGCTCTGGGTGGGCTTGGATCTGATGCCCAATTATGCTCGGCCAGGTGGTGGAGTAAACGATTATCAAATCGGCATTACTGTTCTCAATCCTCTCCCTACAGGTGTCATATGCCTGCCTCAGCTTGGCATATCCTTCACTAGCCTCAGGAGAGAGGAGGGGCTGGGGATGAGGCGGGCAGTAGATTCCAAACAGAATATCAGGGTCTTCCAATTTATCACCTCAGAGTACAATCTCACGGGTCACTGCGTTAGGGTCCCAAGCCGCAACCAGGTTTCCTGTCCCAATCACTGATTGGTAGCCGTAGATCTCTGCTGAGTACTGTGGGAAGCCCATGGCTGACATCATCCATGTTAGGCCACCCGCCTCAGTCTCAGCGATCGTCTGCTCTGTGAACTCGGGGAGGATGTCAATTAGCTCCCTCATCTTCCCCTCTCTCATCAAGTCCACTAGCTTCATATCCCAGACATACTGGCTGTGATTGTATATGTGCTCTCGGCTCATATCCTCTGGCAATGGCGATTCCGTGACGAAGTGTCTATGTGAAAGGCTGTGACTGCTGATTAGAACTACCTTCTTTCCACTCTCCTCGATTGCCTCTGCACATGCCCTACCGAGTGCAGCTGCTTGCTCATTCATCACCTCGGCAGAATAGTAGTGGGCGTTTCGGTTACTGCTTATTGTGACTATCGGCTTGTCCCAATCTGGATTCAGCATGTGGCAGGATGTGATAGTGCCGTAGTCAACTCTGAAATCTTGATTTCGCATCATCTTTGTTATTATTCCGTGCTCAGAGGCCTTCTCGCACATGATTTCCGAAAGCTCCACATCTACTTTGATATCGTAGTTGTACCTGAAGATATTCGGGAAGACTGGATCCACCGACTTTGATTTGAACTCGGGTAGGCCAAGAAAGTGGGTTCCGATATACGTCTGCCAGTGGGGGGTGAATATGACAAGGGCGTCGTAATCTATGGTCTTGAGCTTTCTGGCTAGTCTGTTGTAGCCCCATCTGAGAGTCTCCCATCCCCCCTCCGAAACTGGCTCATTCTGATCCGGGTTCTCTGCGTATACGACATGTGGCGGGTGTGGGGCGAGGCACCCCAGTACAATTTCCCCCTTGGGCATGTTAGTTGAGAGGAAGAAATCTAAAGAAAACCTTTCGGATAAATACCAGACTTCATTGGTGTGTGATGCTGCGACCGTACGTGAAGTGGGAACAACCGCCTCTCTGGCCAGTGGCAATTCCCAGTATGATGGGTTTCGCAGCTGGTTGCGTTCCATACTTTTTCGAGTCTCAGTATCTCACTACTGAAACGAAGTTCTCACTGTTCGTCCCGTTTGCGATGGCTACCATGGCTTGTATGGTGATATGCTTACTCCAAACCAGTATCGAGTCCAAACTTGAGATGTTTTCAGGGTCTCTATTGTCCCTAGTGGTTTCTCTGGTTGGGCAGTTGATATTTTTCGTTTGGTTTGTCCCGGTGATACTTGTTTGGGTCAGAGAGTCGATATTTGTGTGGAGGAAAAGCTATCCGGCGTTCAGAATAGGTTTCTGGATAGGCTTAGGTGCCGCTTCAGGGGTCTACATGGGTGGAATCTTCGCCTACAACGTAGTCTAATCCCTTAGTGGCCATTACGACCACAAGCCCCGTTATGAAAAATGCCGGGAGGGAAACCAGCACAGCTGACCACATCAGTTCGTCATCGAAGTACTGCATTGTGATTCTAACCTCTCCTTCTCCTTGCTCGATTCCTGTGATTTTGGCTAGCACCAGATGGATATCCCCGATCGATGAGGTCGAGACCTCTGTCGTCCATGCCTCGCCTGATCCTAGGATCTTGTCATTGAGGTCAGGGTTCGAGGCTGAACCTGCCACTATTTCTTGCCAATCGACGTTTCCCTTGTCGACATGGGGTATGACGTGATCACGATCCACTATTACAATATGGACCGGGTATTCGCCGACATTGATTATCTCTACAACCACCGGATGACTTAGACTGTGGACCTCTATTGTGTCTATGGCTACATCGCCTTGACCAAACCTGAAGTTAGGATTCTCCTTCTCAGAACCGCTACCATCAACAATTACTGAAACCATGGCTGATGCACAAAGCACTGTGAAGACAAAAGCGATTGCATTACCCTTTCTGGAAGGGAGTATGGACCCCCATCCCTTCTCTGGCCTGTTCCTAAGTTTTGGTTGCCAGTTATGACAGAATGTAGCGCATATGACAGCCAGAACAAGGCCTGGAATTATATCTAGTACCCAATGAATCCCAAGGTACTGGATACTGAAGAAGTAGATTACTACATTGGCCATAACAAACAGATCTAGCTCACGGTGCCTCCATTCTCTGATCGAAATTCCCAGATCTCTGCAATGGAGTCTATTGAGTATTAGGAATCCTACGGGTAGTCCGAAGTGGAGACTGGGAAATCCATTATCCAGAGGATCGTTGTTCGTAAAGAACTCCATATACCAAGAGTCGTGATACAGCAAGGCGTCCATGCCGGGGATGAACGAACTTGTCACTTCCACATTGAAGAAGAGATACAGTGGTACTGCGAGGACGTACACTACGAAGTAATTCAGTGCGGCTTTATCTGCCATTACTTGGTCCTTAACGAGGATGAAGTAAATCGGAACGAACCAGATTATGAACAGATAGACGAATATATAGTGGAAAGATAGGATTTCGGTAAGTAGTTCGTTCCTGAATAAATCCTGTGCCCAAAGAGAGAAGTCTCCCTCGATGGAGTGTACCCAGTGAGTGTATCCCCCTACCCTAGCCTTGATTGGCTCATTGTGTATATCGATTATTAATTTATACAGGTACATCAATAAGTACAACGATATGTGCCATTTGTAGCCTTTTAAGCGTATTTCGGATGGTATTTCTGAGAGGAGGAGTCGTTCACTCTTTTCATCTCTGGAGAGAAGATTCCTGAGAGGAATTGTGGATGCCAGGATGAATATCATGATGGTGCCGTAGGGGCCAAAGGGCGACCACATAGCTCTAGGCCCGTCATGGCTCAGTCATGAATTTTGCACCCATTTAGCCTACTAAGTCACTAGTCCAATAGTAGTGCCTCTTGAACCCCTGTGTATGAGACTCCCGCGAAACCTATGACCATCGACCACTCAAAGAACGCGGCCAGAGACAGAGATGGATGGCCTAGATCGTTGCAATCCAAAACTGTGTCCATGTGACCTGCAGGAATGGAGAGTGAAGCCCCGGCGTACGAATAGACCGAGATTGCCAGCCCAAGAAGGCAAATTAAGGAGAACACAGTCCAACTTCTACGAGTTTGATACAGTGACGAGAAACGTGCATCTCGCTCGGACATCCTAAGGGATATCACGGTTGACAGCAAGGCCCAGATTATCAGCCCACCAAAAATCACCCTAGCCTGCAACATATGAAGCTCCATCTGTTCGTGCCATGGTGTGTATGAAATCCAGATTATGGATATCCCGGATACGGCCACGGAAATAGCTGAGAGTAGATTCATAGTTTCGATTCTGGACCCATGATTCTGCTCTGCCCACCTTCTCCTGACATTGTAGAATTGTATAGATAGAGGTATCGTGAGAGTCCCGGTGAGAGTGAATCCGATTGTGAATGCCCAGCTTGAGGCTGGATTGGTATCTGTATCCGAAATGAATGGAATGAATGGGTCGCATCCGTCCAAAACCCAAGAAAAGTAGCAGACTACGAGCGTGGTGACCTGGATCACCACTGCAATCATGACTAGCTTCTCCAATCTAGGAGGCTCCATGGGAGTCAGCATAAGCCTGGCAAGGCCCGATATTATTCAAACAATCCCCAACCATCAATACTCATGGCCCCCTTTGGGATTCATGGATGGTCACGTTCTCTGGACATCCAAGTGCCTTGAGATTGGGTTCTCTTCCAAATCTAGACTTTATGAGGAGGGGACAAAGACATCTCAAGATGCAGCTAATCAACTGGGATGTGAAGTTTCTCACATAGCAAAGTCAATTGTTTTTCGAGGAGAGAGCTGTGCGATAGTCGTAATCACATCCGGTTCCAACAGAGTCGATAGGAAGGGGAAGCTGAAGAGGATTCTGGGGTACAAACCTGGAATGGCCTCACCTGAATATGTCCTGTCTAGTACTGGCTACATGGTAGGGGGAGTGCCTCCATTTGGGCACACTGAAGAAACTGAGATCTTCATGGATGAGGACTTGATGCAATTCGAAACTGTATGGGGGGCAGGAGGAACTTCTCAGACCGTTTTCCCAATTTCTCCTGAAGACTTGATGAAAATCTCGGGAGCCAGAATCGCGGATGTTAAGCAGTAGTGATACAATGTCAGTCGAGAAATTATTGCAAGTTGCATCAAGACTGAGAGATGACGTCGATGTTATCGGAAGAGAATTGACTGATCAGGGCACTGTTGATTATGTCTACAATCCGCTTGCATACGCGTGGGACGTTCACAAGAGGTACATTGAGATCTCTGGGGACATGGGAGCAAGTACAGTCATGATGGGAATGAATCCTGGCCCTCATGGAATGGGGCAGATGGGGATACCCTTTGCTGCGACCAGTATGGTCAGGGACCTTCTAGGCATCACAGGAATTGATGTCGATCAGCCCCCAGTTATTCACCCTAATAGACCCGTGATTGGCTTGAAGTATCCTAGAGAGGAGGTCTCTGGAACTAGGATTTGGGGACTGCTATCTGAAACCTACGGAGGTGCCGGCGAAATCTTCGAGAAGGTCTTCCTAGTCAATCACCTGTCTCTTATACACATCTCCGAGCCCACGAGACTCAGTAGGA
>CAXHFZ010000066.1:0-6755 GCA_964016325.1 uncultured Candidatus Poseidoniales archaeon
GAATGAAGTGCATTGACATCACTCCCAGAAGAACCATATGAATAATGTGAGAACCATTCAATCTCGGATCTATGAAATCGTAGAAGTAAATGCCCGACCTTCTGGCATTAAATGCCGAGAAAAGGACGTAAATACAACCAAATATTACTGGATAAGGAGCATACCACAGACTCAATGAAATATCGGAAACCGCCATTTCGATGAGGATGAAGACTACATTCCCATTGTGCATAAGCTGACTATCCCACTTGAAATAATGGGCGATATTATCCCCTCTCTCGTTGGCTTCAGGTATCAGCATGTAGGTGACAGTAACTGTCACTAGAAATGCCGATGTTATTGTAGAGGAGAAAAGAGCGGGTACCAACCAGACCGCCCATTCGCCCAGTTCCCAACCATAGTGAACAGACCAAGAGGAGTATGATGACACAGCAAAGTAGGTCCCCATTAATGTGAAGCTCCACATCGTAAATGCAGACATCCTTGTCGTTCCAGTAATCCTCTTCGGGCCATACAGTTTTGTCTCATAATCCAAAAGGTTGTAGGTCATTCCTCTCGGATCCAGTATTATTGATGCGATAGTGGAAAAGCATACCAGAGATACAATCGCCCTAAACACACCAATCCCCGGAGTTGAGAGTTTTTCAGATGAGGATATGCTGGAAATTGAATTATCAGAAAAACCACTTTCTGTGTAAATCAAAATTAACGACAGCGTGAGTACGATTCCGACCAGTGAGAAAGTGGTCCACGAACGATCAATGTCCGAGTACTCTCTGACTCCTGCCATGCAGTTCCATTGATAAACCAGATATCAATTATGCGTCTGATTGTTTGTTTACATCACAATGATTTCGCGTTGATCAATCACCATGTATCAATACGTCCGAGACAATACCTTCCGATGCCAGCCAGTATCCCGGATGTCTGATTTACCTATTCGATTCGAAAGAATGAATCATGGGTGAGAAAGCAAGTTGATCACTTACAAACTCAATAAACATGAATCTTAGCGAAAAACAACTATTGTTTCGCTCTTTTACGAGCGGCCTTTCTCCTTCTCAGCTTCTTCTTACGCCACTTCCAGCGCTGCTGCCCTCGCTTCTTCCAAGCGCGGGAACCTCTCTTCATGGGCTCGGCCGACCTACTGCCCGTATATGAGCGATTCGTGAGACAAGCCAAATAATGGCGGGCGATACAGGATTCGAACCCGTGTCACCGGCTTAGAAGGCCGGGATGATATCCAGACTACACTAATCGCCCGTACCACCGCGCACGCTCCAATTAGATGAACCCTACTTTCCGGATTTCGAGAAAGGCCTAGCGCACTTGGGGCATCTGACAGGCTTAGTTACCCTCCTTCTCTCCCAAGAATGACCACAATTTCCACAAATCCACTGTCTTTCCGGAAGACTCGACAGTACCTCTTCCCTTATACCCCTCAACACAGCAGAATCTCTCAATCGAGGGGCCGGCGCAACTTCTGCAACTATGTCCGAATGAGCTCCGTCATGGTCCAGAAATCCAGCGGCATGAAGCAACTCGTGTGAAAGTGTGTGTAGGTAGAGTGCTTCGTCACCTTTCAAAATTGGATTAATTCCTATGGAGACTTTACCAGGGGGCAGGCCCAATCTTTTCCTCCTGTATATCTCATGATGGTCGCATTCAAATCTTGTAATGCCCAAACGAGTGTCGCCCTCATCCAGCCATTTGACTTCTAGTTCGCCATCTATGTATCTCAGGAATGGGGCTTCCTTTCCTACTAGCGCCGCCCTGATGTCGTCAAGCAACTTTTTCGGAATCTCCGGATCTCCAACCATGCCGAGTCTGTATATCCCTATTGCCCATTCTCCTTAAATGGACCTAGTTAGTCGCCTGCTTATTGGGCGTGTGGCGCAGCCTGGAAGCGCGCTTCCTTGGCATGGAAGAGGCCCCGAGTTCAAATCTCGGCACGTCCACCATTCATCAAAATTGATTCAAATCTGTCCATACCTTTGAACGTTCGCTGATCTGGTTCCGAAATATTTAGTATATTTATCAAAACTGTCGAATAAAAATACATAATAATTATCAAACGTTCATTAATTACTATTTAATCTGAATATTTTATTATAAATTGATTACTTTACTGCACATAGATTCAATTAATAAACCGTCTATTTCTCCAAGCAGGACATGGCGACTAAGTCGAAATTAGAGTACATCTGGTTAGATGGATACGAACCAACACAGAGCATGAGAAGCAAGACGATGATTAGAAGTGATTTCGGGGGGACAGTGGAAGAATGTCCAATGTGGTCATTCGACGGATCCTCGACCCTGCAGGCTGAAGGAGGGGATTCCGATTGCCTCCTAAAGCCAGTATTCATTTGCCCCGATCCAGACAGAATCAACGGATATCTCGTGATGTGCGAGGTCCTCAATGCCGATGGAACTCCTCATCCATCGAATGGTAGAGCAACTATAGAAGAAGACGATGATGACTTTTGGTTCGGCTATGAGCAGGAGTACTTTCTCTGGGATCCTGAAACCAATCTACCCCTCGGCTTCCCACGAGATCAGACGCCTCAGGGGCAATTCTATTGTTCGGTAGGGGGAAAGAATACCTTTGGAAGGGATATTATTGAAGCCCACTTGGACATGTGTCTAGAAGCGGGTCTAAACGTTGAGGGAATAAACGCAGAAGTTGCAGCCGGACAGTGGGAGTACCAGATTTTTGCCAAGGGCGCTAAGGAGGCGGGAGATCAGATATGGGTATCTAGATACCTAGCTGAAAGGAATGCTGAGAAGTATGGAATCGCGATAGAATGGCATCCAAAGCCACTGGGGGCCACAGATTGGAATGGTTCGGGAATGCATGTCAACTTCAGCGATGGCAGGATGAGGGATGAAGGAGGAGAAGAGCTCATGAGTCAAATCTGCGAGGAGTTCGGGAAGAACATTAAGAAGCATATAGACGTCTACGGTGCTCATAATGAACAAAGACTTACGGGACTGCACGAGACCCAATCGATCCATGAGTTCTCGTACGGTGTTTCCGACAGGGGAGCATCGATCAGGATTCCAATAGGAACCATAGAAGATGGCTGGAAAGGAAGATTGGAAGATAGAAGGCCATCCTCAAACGGTGATCCTTACAAAATAGGCGCGGTGGTCATAACCACCACCAAGGCATCTTACTGAGAAAGCAGTCTTACTACTTCGTCCGCACATCCCCAGGAAAGGGTCACACCTGCTCCCCCATGGCCGTAGTTGTGAACCACCAACCTTCCGGAGATACTCTCGACTTCGAGCCTTACCTCTTTTCTGGAAGGACGTAAGCCAACAGAGACGCCCACTACCTTACTTCTGTCAAGCTCAGGCCAGAGCAACTGACATTTACGTAATATTAGTTCAGTGTCCTCGTCTCTGATGTCCTCATCCCAGTCTCCTCTCTGAGCAGTGCCCCCAAGAACTGTCACATCCCTTCTTGGAATCGTATAAATCAGAGATTCTGGACGCTGATCAAACCTTCCAAATCCGGGGTCTTGTTTTGTGTACACAATTTGTCCCCTAACGGGCTCCAAGCTGTGGTCGTCACACAGCTCCTTCCCACCAAGGCCACAGCAATTCACTACATACTCCCCAGGCAACTCTGAGATCTGCTGAACGTGTCTCGTGATCATCTCTCCTCCCATTTCGATGAATCGATGCTCTAGCCAAGGCATATACAGATGCATCTCTATGACGGGGGCCTCAATCTCCCAGCCAAATGAGTATCCATAAGCAATCTCATCCTTTTCAAGAATCCTGAAGTGAGGAATATCTTTACTCCATCCCGGAGGTTCGCATTCTTGTTCTAAGTACTCTTTTCCTAATCGCATTGTTATACAAGACAACCCTTCTTCCCCACTCAGTCTCACTAGCTCAGTAAAAGTCTCAGCCGACCATCTGTTGGTCTTTTCCAGAGGCTCTACCAAGAAGGGATACCACCAAGCCGCAGCGGTATCTGAAACTGTATTTGGAGAGGAGTATTGTGAAAAAATCTTCACCTTATAACCCGCTTCTAGTAGTCTTATTCCGGTACTCAGGCCAGACACACCCGCACCTATCACGGATACGTCCGCCATCGAGCCCCTCGTTCCCACGGAGACTCGTCGGTGAATAACCTCATGAGTATACCGCAAGTGGACCTACTATGCCGAAGATTAGGAGGCCGTCAAAGGGTTGGTGGCGCCCTAAAAGATACAAAAGAATCTTCAGAATGAAAACGAAAATTACTCCTAGCGAAAAAGGACTTCCTCCCTGTCCTTCGTGTGGGGAGTGGAGCATGCAAAGGGACGGCGTTAGAAACGAGCTTTTCTGCGGACTGTGTGGAACAGTATTGTGATTCGTCAAGTCAATATGTGATGCCTCCTAGGATATATGTCGCAGTGATGAGGAACCGCACCGGGTGCATCAGGCATCAAGAGTGATGGGCGATCTGAGCGACACTAAAGGTAAGTGACCATCAGTGCCATTGTATTCCACATTGCGTGTGCAACAATCCCGGGCACCAGACTACCGGTCCTCATCCTGATCCAACCATATATCACTCCCCCAATAGTTGCCATCCCCATGGTAAAGGGATCAAAGTGCACCATTCCAAAAATTATCGAGCTAATTATTATCGCTGGCCATTTTCCATGGAGACGATTCAATGCATCCAGCATATACCCCCTAAACAGCAACTCTTCAGAAATTGGAGTCAGGATACATATCGAGATGAATGTGAGGATAAGTGCTGTTGGCGATGACTCCCAAGAAGTACCGCCCGGAAGCTCTGTGATTGTAGTTGGCTCACCGAAGAAAAATATGAAGGCTATCGCGTAAATTAACACAGCTATATTATCCACAATCATTGCGACTACGGGAATTCCAAGCCCTAAGAAAAGCCCTCTCTTAAGAGACCCAATATGGAGTAACACCTTCGTCCTCTCCAAGCTACCGTCCAGATAGATAAATAGCAAAATCATCGGGATCAGTAAGGCTTCAATCATAATCGAGGAAATAGAGAATGCTGGACCTTCCGAAATCCCAACTAATAGCAAAGATACTGTAAAAGCTAAAATTCCCAAGATCATGACTAACAGGTACGATACAAGAAACGATACTATCACTGCCCAAGATGTAAGTTTATTGTTACTCACCCCTTCTGAAGAATAATCAAAGACAGGTTCAGGAGGAAAAACCGATTTCATGGTGAATAAATTAATGAACGCCCTCTGAAGCATATCCTCTTCCTCCGCATGACATGTGAGAAAAGGTCGCACTATTCACATATTCCCCAATAAGCAGTCTCATCTCTTAATCCAGGGAATCATTCTTGACCAGTGGGTCTCCTAAGTAGGACGGTTGTATCATGGTCGATATCTCTGATGACCAGATTATTTCACTAGTATTGGTGACTTTTTTACTGATCATCAGCAAGGCGAGGGATATGCTTGACAATGGCGGAATTCTGGCCGCATTAACAGTCGGTCTTACCGTTTCATTGGCAGGTCACTGGACTTGGCTAGTGATTCTAATGTCCTTCCTAGCGCTAGGCTCCAGTGCGACTAAGTGGAGGTTTGAGGAGAAGATGGCGATATCTCTTGCTGAGGCTAATGAGGGACTAAGAGGGTGGCGGAATGTCCTGGCCAATGGTACCGCTCCGATGGTAGTATCCATTATTCACTGGCAACTACCTGGTACTGGTTGGGACTATCTGGCCCTGTCCTCATGTGTCGCAGTAGCATGCTCAGACACCCTTGCATCAGAAATTGGATCACTCGACACCAGAACAAGGAGCATCATCAATCTCCAAGCCGTACCGCAAGGCACCAATGGTGGAATGTCTCCCACTGGAACATTAGCTGCAGTGGCCGGAGCAGTTTCAATAGCTTTAGTATCGGCCTTTCTCGCATCTCAGCAGGAGTATGAAATATCACTACTGACCTTGGTTCTGGTGGTGTCATCAATCGGTTGGTTAGGCTGTCAGATAGATTCACTACTGGGAGCACTATTGGAGAACGATGGATATGTGGGAAAGCACACAGTGAATCTACTAGCAACTTCCTCTGGAGCGGTACTCGCGGTGTTGTTCACCAATCAGTTCCTGTAGGAACTGTTAGCCGTTGGGTTTGAACACCACCCCCCACAGCGAGGGCCATGGCTGATGGCGTGCCCAGCTCAAGGGCAATGATTCCTCTAGCATTATTGATGGTTTCAGTAATGATGTGTTCTCCCTTGGCATCAAGCCAGTCTACAACAGGTCCCGAGGGGCCGGGAGAGAGCTGGTCCCTCCCCAACGAGCACAATCTTTTCCTGAAGGGGGATCTCAGTGATCCCTTCCTAGATAGGAATTGGTCCAAGCTTACAGGCGAGCCCCTGGGCAGGGCAGAGTTCACCAAGTCCAGCTCCGCACTCTCCCCAAATCTGATTGATATCCAATCAGCTCCGCTCTCTGAGTCACTGAGATTTCAAGGTAACGTCACAGTGAAACTTTTTGCATCTTTAGAGACCACCAATGATGCCTGCCGACTCTCCAATGTACTTCCCGGTTCTGCTGGTTCAGAGACATCATTCATTGTTTGGCTCAGTATGGGATCAAACCCTATTTTGACTCAGGTTTCATCTAATTCTCTTGCTATGGAGGAATCTTTCGGCATGGCTCATGAGTTCACAGTACAGGCAAATGACGTAAACGTCTCATTGTCATCGGGGGACATGATATCATTGAGAGTTGACGTGCAACA
>CAXHFZ010000067.1:0-6680 GCA_964016325.1 uncultured Candidatus Poseidoniales archaeon
GAGTTGGACTTCTCCAGCCTCTTCCCGAGCATCATAGCCACGAGGAATATAAGTCCGGAGACGGTGAACTGCGGTTGCTGCTCGCCCTCTACCACACATAAGGGGGTCGAGCCCCTCCCCCTGTCCTCTGAGCATGCCGCGGCTGAGATATGTGTGAGGATGAGCCAGCAGGAGGGAATGGTGGTTCCAGAGCTGGGATACCATACTTGTATGAGGAGGCATGGCTTCCTAGGGAGGGTCGTTTCTCCAATAATAGAGATGAGGTCCGAGCTCAAGAAGAGGGTAGAAACCAAGGGAGACCCATGGGATAGAAGGCAGAATGCGCTGAAGTGGCTGCTCGTGACTTGCTTTGGATACACTGGATATAGGAACGCGAGATTCGGTCGGATAGAGTGCCATGAGGCGATATGCTCCTGGTCAAGGGACATCCTCCTGGAGGCGAAGTCTGTCGCTGAGGAAGAGGGGTGGAGCTGCCTGCATGCGATAGTCGACTCGATCTGGCTGAAGGACGAGTGGGGGAGGGACAAGGAGGCTCAGACAGAGTCTATTGGGAGGGTGTTGTACAAGATAGAGAAGATCTCTGGGATACCCATAGAACTTGAAGACGTGTACGATTGGATTGCCTTCGTCCCCAACAGAACAACAGGGTCGTCGTCCCTCACGAAGTACTTCGCATATGGGGAGAGGGGGTGGAAGATTAGGGGGATCGAGCTCAGACAGCACTCTACTTGCGAGTGGGTGAAGGATATGCAGATGAGGGTTCTTTCAGAACTTAACGAGAGAGGCCACGTGGCGGGGGTAGAGGCATCTCTGAAACACTACAGGAGAGAGGCGGCCAGGATGAGAGAGGGGGAGGTCCCCCTGAGCGAGCTCATCATATCCAGAAGGGTACGAAGCGACCTGTTAAGCTACAAGGTACTGAATCTGACAGCTGCCGCCTTGATGAGGGAGAGAGCGGTCAGCGCTGTCACTCCCCCTGGCAGGAAGGTTCGTTTCGCCGTTGTAGGGAGAGGGCGTCCTCAGCCCGAAGACCGTGTTAGAATGCGCTTCGAAATTCTGAGCAAGAGGGATTCCGTCCTTGGTGAGAGGGGGGACTGTGAATACTACCTCGGTCTGGCGTCTCGTGCCATCTTCTCGATCCTCTCTCCGTTTGGTGTATCGATGGCCGACCTCCAGATGGGGTTTCTTGCGCAGACTCGTCTCGATAATTGGACTGGAGGAAGTGCTTCGGGGAGGTTCAATACTTACCCGGAGAGCTCCTCTCCTTCGGTTCTCTCGGGAGTCTGATATACTCGTCGCTGATGTTCTCCAGCAGAGCCGTTACCTTGATTGGCGTGGGAGGCGTTGTCCGTCTGTCGGCCGTCATCAAAACGGCGAGGTCGCCGGTTCTGGAAATCCTTCTAATCCTGTGAAGAGTATTACGAAGGAGCATGTTTCCCTCCACCACGCCCAATTGGTTATCCAGAAACATCGAGTGGGCGCTTGTCACCACCAAAAGGCTTCCATCCTCCAATGGGCTTTCTCCGTCTTCTGCTTTCTCCATCCTCCTGAATATCTCGGCCATCTGATGTGCTGTGAAGGCCCGGCAGGCTTGGAGCCTATCCAAGTCGATGGTCGATGGCTGCGAGGTGGGCGGTATGATTCGCGTGGGGTCGAGTAAGGAGCCCCCGTCGACCCAGTAGACTGTGTTCCCTCTCTCCATTTCCTTGGCTGATAAGCGATATGCTATATCTGCTGTTTGAGTTCTCCCGCCTTCCAAGCACACCATTTTGGATCTCCGAACAAGGTCTTGCTCAGAGATCATGCTCTCTTTGATTCGACAATGCTAATTACTTTTTCAATGGGATATAGGACAAGGTGAAAGTGATAGCTCCGTCTGCTATTCCTCTTCTGTTCTGTTCCATATAGATGCCCACAAGGACATGGGGCTTCCGTCCACTTCCGTCTCCGACTTCTTGTATATCCTGTCCGATCTCATGAGAGCCCTTTCCAACTCGTGTGGCTTCACTTCATGATCGTGTTCGTCTTTCATGTGCTGGATTATCTCTCTTGTTGTGCAGGGAGAGTCGTCAACCCTCTTCCGTATGAGGCCGACTATTCTCCTGTATTCCCATATCTCCTCGGACCTTCTCACTTGACTGCCTCCCTGAATGCCTCCAAGGCCTCCAGAGTCTCGAACTCGACGACTAGCGAGGATATCATGCCACAGCCCTTGCACTCGTATTGCTGCCCTGTTTCAAACCCCATGTAGGGGTAGACATCCATGCTGAAGCAGGACCCGCAGGCTCTGTATGTCACGAGGGTGTCTGGTGGGTTTTCGTATTGAATGCTTGTTACCTGTTCTCACTTTGGGATCAGAGTTGCGCCTGTCTCGGTCTTGATGATCTTGCCGTCCTGTAGCATGTGAACGGCCATTACCGCCTCTGTGGTACCGTCTGGAAAGTCCATGATGGAGTGCTCGACGAGAAGCTCGTCGTTCTCGTAGACGCATCGGGCGTTTCGTATAACGACCTTCTCGTTGGCCATCATCATATTCATCATCTCGACCATCTGTTCCCTGTGCATCGACGTACCTGTCTGATGCCTGACGAACTCGTAGTCCTCATGAAACAGGTCGGTGTACATGCCCGCGTCCTTCTCTTCTAGTGCCTTGGATATTGTGTCGTAAATAGCCATGGCCCTCTGATAGTGGGTTGGAATTTAACATGATTGTATTGTTAGTCCCTTCGCTTTGGTTGGCTTCTAAGAGAGTCTCTTAGCGGTCTCCGCCAGTGTCTCTCCATCATCTACCAGAGAGCGGATGTAGCTTGGTATCTTCTCCTTACTATACTCAAGATCCATTAGGTCCCCCACCCATTCTAGTGGCTCTTCCAATGTGTACTCGGACCCGGGTGTGAAGTAACGCCAGACCGAGCACTCATCGCCCACTGTTGCGGTGGTCTGTAGAACCCAAGGTAGATCGGGTATCGGGTTCTCGCAACAAATATCGTTCTCGAGGGATGTCACGACCCAGCACTTGCCGATCGAGTGAGGTACGCCGGTTTCTCGGAGGAAGTCTGCGACGTCTTCGCTCTCAGCGCCTGGCTGGAGCCAGACGAAGGGTATCTGTCTCCCGGCTATCAGCCACTTCCTCAACAGACCAAGGGTGCGTTCGGGAGAGAGGAACATCACGAATAGCTCGGGTCTGTCCGATGCCCATGGATGTGGTACGATTGGTAGTCCTTCGATTGTGTTGCCTGCGTCCCTTGGGTGGACCGGGACCATTCTGTAGCCCCTGTTCTTCATGTCCTGAAACGCCTTGTGGGCTGGCCTGTCTTGGTTCAGGCCGGCACCTAGGATGTGTACAGACCTGGTGTGTCTGAGGAATGATATGTCACTCATCTTGTTCTCCCTGTCTGGAGAGTCGTAGTTCTACGATTAGGGAAGCCATCACCAAAGAAACAATTCCGGCGAAGAAGGGGGCTGGGAGACTTCGCTGATCGCCGGTCTCTTCCTCTACGGGTTCAGGCATTTCCTCTTCTGTGTTGTTCGCGACTTCCACAACTATAGTTCCCACCATGCCCATATCCTCATGTGGCTCACATACATACTCGTACGTTCCATTCGTTCCTAGCTCAAATGTGAAGATGTAATCGACGTTTCTGGATGGTTCGCCGGAGTCGAATACACCTACGCTCTCCACGGCATTGTGTGGGAGTAGCTCCCCGCTCCATAGGAATCTGACTGTATCGCCTTCCGATATGGTGACATCTGACGGAGAAAATCTGAGGTTCGTGGAATCAACGGTAATCGTGGTAGCCAGAACGTGATCAAATTCTTCCTGCCGGTTGTCAGTTGGTTCACTCAGAGAGCCTGTAAGGGCGATTGACGCAAGAAGTAAGCATACCACTACCTGTGCTCTCATGGTTCTGGTCCACATTGTCATGTTTTGAAGTGATGTTTAGAATACAGCCCGAAATTACCATTTCCCCCGAATATGCGCATGTCAGAGTACCTAGGTCCTCAACGTTCAAGAACAGGGGGGATGATTCTCCTCTCATAGCATGTCCTCGAGCAGACCCAATGCGAATGAGGTGCCTCGTGGCTTGAGTGCACGTCTCTCCGATATCTCACAGGAACGTTTGGTAGAGGAGGTAATTTCTGCATGGGACGAGGTCAATGCAACTGAAAGGGTAATCGCCTCGCTAAGACAGAAGGTCAGCTCCCTCGAAATGGAGCTTTCCGAGAGGGAGGGGTCTGTAGCGAGCAGAGTCACTGAAGTCGAGCTGCAAGAGGCCTTGAGAGTGTCCGAGTCGAGGGTTTCCCAACTCCAGAGGAGCCTGGAGAACGAAAGGGCTCGGAGAAAGGCACTGGAAGACTCGGGTGGCGAGGCCCGGCTCGCCGAGCTGAGGGAGGAGAACGCCCGTCTGATTAAGAGCGAGGAGGAGCTAATGGTGATGATCCTGGAGATGGAGGGCAGGATTGACCGCCTAGTAACAGCCATCAAAGGAGAAGGTGCTTAGTCGCGTTTTCTACTTTTGAGTAATGAGTCTTGGCATAATTTCAGGCGTATTCTCCCTGTATAGCAAATAGCCCGGGTCCTCACCCCACTTCTCCATGGCTCTCCTATCCAAGATGGGTACGCCGCTCACCCTGGTAAGCAGAATGTAGACGAACACAGGGGAGACCCACGCTACTCCCTCCAAGCCTGAGAAGCACGGGACGCCGAAAAGTGCTATACCTGACCACAGCATTATCTCGCCGAGGTAGTTAGGGTGTCTTGATATCGACCACAGGCCTTCATCGATCCACTTCCCCTCGTTCGATGGGTTGGCGTTGAAGGCTGACTTCTGCCTGTCCGCTGCCACCTCTACGCAGAACCCGGCGACCCAGAGAATCACCCCAATGGCATCCCATGCCGTCAACGAGGGACTCGGGCCCGATTGGCTGTTGATTACTATCACCACGTTCATGGTAACGAATACCCAGAGGCCCTGCAGGGACCATGGAACCAGGAATCTCACTGGAGATGTCTTCAGATCGTCGAACCTCCCGTCCTTCCCCGCATGATGAATTCGGAGGAACAGGAAGCTGGACAACCGAATCGCCCAGATTATTACCAGGGCCGTGACCAGCAGTTCTCTCGTGCTAGGATCCTCCTCCTTTGAGCCAAGCATCAGTGTGGTGATTGCCAGTATGATGTAAGTCAGGCCCCCGGTGAGGTCGTAGAAGCGCTCCGTCTGCAGGAGCGAGGCTGGGACCCAAGCGGTCAGCTGTATGCCGAAGCAGAGTATAGCGCTGAAAGCCACCATCGAAATACCGCGAAATTCCGCCGCTCCTCCCTGCGTGGCGCTGACCATTGAGACCACTATTGCCAGAACGACCACGAGTACTATCGATGTGAGGCGTACGTCCTGTCCAGTGGTTGGCATGACCCAAAGTACTCGGTTGTGATGTTAATATTTTGCTTATGGGCAATCTTCTGTGTCATCCACCACGCTTCGTGTGCCGAAAGCCGGCTCCAAGCTATTCCCTGCAAGGGGCCCTATTGCCCTGGTAAGGTGAACTCTCCAA
Source organism: uncultured Candidatus Poseidoniales archaeon (assembly GCA_964016325.1). Classification (GTDB taxonomy): domain Archaea; phylum Thermoplasmatota; class Poseidoniia; order Poseidoniales; family Thalassarchaeaceae; genus MGIIb-O5. The sequence goes on from CAXHFZ010000067.1 coordinate 5,554, forward strand.
TATCTGTATTGCAGATTTCATCCATCTCATCCACGGTAATCAGTGGGGTGAGCTTCCCGTTGAAGGTGCCTGAAGCGCCCACCGTTAGTGCGAATTTTGCCGCTTTGGCACTCTCTGGAATGTCCATGATGCACATGAAGTCCGTCTCTCCATAGCACCAGTAGTAGGCCTCGAGGGCCCCTCCTAGGGACTTAGCTATCCTCTCGGCCTCGTCCCTACGTGCTGAACCCCCCTCATTGAGGAGTCCAGCAACGCCTTTTTTTGTGTAGCTTCCCGAAAACATGTATTTGGGCATGGTATCTGATGTTCTGGGTCTTTTATTACGGTTGTCCATAATATATTGGTACCAATGCGAAGGGTGTCCCACTAGCCCTCCGTCATGCATACGAACACCAGGGGACCCTCCATGACATCGTCAGAATTCACATTTGCTCGGATGATAAGTGAATAAAAATAAAGTCCGAAGTTGACACCGATTAATCAACCAAATGTGATAAGTATGCAGGAGACCAAGCAAGAATTCCCAGGCAACACTATCTCTGGTGGTGTCTTTAAGATGGCGGCATTCTCACTAGTGTTCTTATCTTTTGTCTTAATCACTGAGGGGGAATTTTCAGGTGCAGAGTTTTTCGGGATCAATGGTTCATATTTTGTTCTGGTTGCGCTAGGGATGGTTGCGACTTTGTCATACCAGCACAAGGCCGTATTCACGAAGAAAGCAGGTGAGAACAAAGTCCATTTTTGGAAACAATTCACACCCTATCTCATATATGCGAGAAGTGAGATTGACGTCAAGGATTTATCCTACTGGGTAGAAAAAACAACTAGTACTGATCCCGAAACTGGCTCTCGCGATTCGAGTTACAAGACATACGTGTACGAGGGCAAGAAGACGATCTTCGTCTATAACGATAAAACTGACTACTTTCGTGAAATACTCGGGAAGGGCCCCAGACGGAAAAATGACTTGATGGATTTGGGCATGAAGATTCTCTTGCCAATCCTCTTTGTGGTCGGCGTTGGGTTCCTCGTCGTCGGCGTAGGTGAGCTATACAGTGCTTCAACCGGTTCTGGCTCGGAGCTGTCTCTTATACACATCTGACGCTGCCGACGAATGACGTCGTGGG
>CAXHFZ010000068.1:0-6640 GCA_964016325.1 uncultured Candidatus Poseidoniales archaeon
CACGACGTCATTCGTCGGCAGCGTCAGATGTGTATAAGAGACAGGCTTTGGCCGATCCTATTGCCCATACGGATTCACCATGCTTAATTCGTCCGGAATACACCCTCCCAACAGCTACCTCGCCAGCATGTGGGTCCATCCATATCTTAGTTATCATGAGAGATAGAGGGCCATCGGGATCACACTCCATCATTGCCTTACCCACCCCAGATTCCAAGTCCCCTTGCCAGATATTTGGTATTCTATACTTCTGGGCGACTACGGGAGAGGGGTGCTTGTCAACTGTCATGTCCAGAAGAACTGTGTGTACAGGTGCGAGCTTTGCAAGCTCTTTCTGATTATCATCGTGACAATATTCGAAAATCTGCTTAAAGTTAATTTTACTCTTCTGCATGTAGGGTATTGACATCCCCCAGTTGTAGTACGCTGATCCAAATGCAACTGTACCCTTCTGTACGGAAACTTGCCATTCCTTGCCAAGATTTTCAGGAGCGTATGTGGATATTAGCTTGTTTACCTTAGTAATGATCTTCTCAAACCTACTCATCATTTCGGGCCCATCGATTTGTAACTCGTTGATTAGTCGGTCTACTTTGTTAATGAATAGAACAGGCCTAACCTTTTCTTTCAGTGCTTGCCTTACTACAGTCTCTGTTTGTGGCATTGTACCTTCGACAGCACAAGCTAGAATGATGCATCCATCGACTGCCCTCATTGCCCTGGTGACATCTCCCCCAAAATCTACGTGACCGGGAGTATCAATGAGATTAATGAGATAGTCCTGCCCGTCGACAACGTGGACCATGGAGGCGCTAGCCGCGTTGATAGTGATGCCTCGGGCGCTTTCTTGTTCGTCAAAATCTAGAACCCTGGACTTACCTGCTAATTCTTCGGACATCATTCCTGCGCCTGCAATCAGGTTGTCTGAAAGGGTAGTCTTACCGTGATCGATGTGTGCGGCTATAGCAATATTTCTGATATGCTCGCGGTCATGCATTATCTCTGTAGCTCTCTTGATGTTGTCTTCCTTGCGACCCATCTTAATCCCTCAATATTCTCGTCCACCTGACTGTGGTTCATAAATCCGATTGTGGAGAGAAGTAAAACATGACTGTAAGGGTGTAAGAATATTATCTTGCAGAAGCGGCTATACGCTCGATTTCTTCTCTCTTCCCTATGGAGTAAGCTGCAACATCTCCCTCGGCCGCCTTAGTTATCTCACTAACTATACCCTGAACAAGAGTTCTCTTACTACCGGCTGTGGCGGATGTACATCCAATTGCGAGGTTTCTCAATGCGATATCTAATCTTCTGCTTGGGGATGAGTCTACGGCCTTAGGAGTACTTACTGCACCTTGCTTAATTCTGGTTATTTCTTCGCAGGGTGAAGCCTCAACAATGGCATCAATGAATGACTGGAGGGGGTTCTCCCCTGTCCTACTGTTGATTGAATCTAGTGCGGCTTCATATGCCTTAGCACAATGTTGCTTCTTTCCTGAGAATTTACCTGTCCTCATCAGATTATTGATGAATCTTTCAACAACGGAGAGTTTTGATTTGCCGAACCAAGCGTTAGCGTGTCGTCCTCCGCTGTGAGGCGTTCCAATTGTTGTCAAGTTGATGTAGGGCGCAAGACCCGGATCTGAGCAAGTAACTTCCGTGGCGTCCCACTTCCCAAAGACCATGGTCCCGATTCCGGCAATAGGTGCTTCCACCCTAGAATCTTCATGGATCGCTTCTTCGGACATCTCAATACCTACCTTATCGGCTTCTCCTTTCTGCCCCTGACCATTTCGTCCAAGGATACGCCGTTTACCTTGATGACCTTATATCTGACACCTGGGATATCTCCATAGGATCGTCCTTTGCTTCCTCCGATGCCCTCGACTAATACTTCGTCGTGTTCATCAATGAATGAAATAGCACCATCACCAGGTGCGAAAGCAGTAAGTCTGTTTCCTGTTTTAATCAGGCTAATCTTGACTGCTTTTCTGATACCAGAATTTGGTTGTTTAGCCTCAAAACCAACTTTCTCTACCACAATTCCCTTGGCCTGTGTACTGCCCATTAGAGGATCGTGCTTTAGAACACCACCTCTTTGTTGTTTGAATTGTCGGTCCCTAAACTTACGCTCCTTCCAGCGATATCTCTTCCTGTCGGACTTCATCTTCTGCCCGGAGAAAAGACCTCTACCCAAAGTAACACCTCAGAATGATGTCTCGCCGACCCTCATGGGGTATAAGAGCGTGACGGGATAGCCTCGACTTAGTGGGCCCCAGAGAGGATAATGTCACCAACATTCAAGCATGTATTGACCCCGCCCCCCAATATGGCCTTCCGTGACATGCTCAGTGACGTTCATAATGTACAGGAATCAACCAGTGTTTTACACGGTATGATTGAAGCTTCGAATAAGATGGGAGATATCCCTTTAGTTTTCAATAACCTTGCCGAAGCCCCAGGGCACAGGGCAGCTTTGAACGTTCTGGAGAAGTCTAGATTGTGTGAAATGTTTGACATTTCACCTGGTGATCTAATAGATGTGCTTGCATGGGCAATGGAAAATCCATCTGACCCCGAAGTTGTGGATGTATCTGACGCACCCGTAATGCAATCAGGCCAGGAAGAAGTAGACCTGAGCAAGCTTCCCATCCCTTGGCACTTCCATGAGGATGGGGGCAGGTATCAATCTGCATCAATTATAGTTGCTCAGTATTCAGGAATACGAAACCTATCCATCCATCGACAATTGCTGAGAGATAGGAATCATACCGTGGCTAGATTGGTTCCCAGGCACCTAAGGACGATTAGTACAGAAGCAGCAGGAGCGGGGGATGATGTGCCCATTGCCGTAGTCAACGGCCCGGACCCTACCGTACTTCTGGCAGCAGCTATGTCATTTTCAGACTATGTTGACGAGTTGACGGTCGCTTCCTCTTTGCATATGAGATTGCATGGTTCTCCTCTGAAGGTCGTTATATTACCCAACGGGGTTATGGTTCCAGCGGATGCAGAGTATGCTATGGAGGCCAGGATAACCACCGAGAGAGATGATGAGGGGCCCTATGTCGACATCACTGGGACTGTAGATGACATTAGGCAGGAACATGTGATTGAGTATGACCATGTACACCATCGGGTAAACCCGATTTTCCACGCCCTAATTCCAACTGGTATTGAACATAGGACACTGATGGGTATGCCTAGAGCCCCAACCATAAAGAATTCAGTTTCCAAAGTAGTCGAGTGTGTAGATGTTCACATGACCGATGGAGGTTGTGGATGGCTGTCTTCAGTGGTCCAGATTATTCCCAAAAATGAAGGGGACGGTATGCAGGCCATAGAGGCGGCTTTCAGAGGACATCCCTCAATGAAACAGGTAGTTGTGGTCGATGAAGATATAGATATCTCAGATCCGAAAAGAGTGGAGTGGGCACTCATGACGAGATGGCAACCGGACAAAGATACCATAATTATGAGCGGGCAGAGAGGTTCTAGTCTCGATCCAAGTAGGACGGAGGATGGCACGACAAGTAAGATTGGGATGGATGCAACTCTAGCCCCTGGTGCTGATAAATCCCCTTTCGAATCAGTTTTGTGAGGTCAATATGTCAGGTTCAGATATTGCAGATAGTCTGCAACACCCTAGGAGGAGCCTTGGAGACAGGCATAGAAGTCAATCTCAGAAGTATGTCAACCTTGCATTGGATGAACAAGGTCATGTGATTCAAGAGCGGTTGGTGAACCTAGAGTGGGGGGAGCAAAGCGCTAGGCAGGCAGTATTACATGATTTTACTAATGCTGAAAATTGGAAGGTTCTAGTAAGAGTAAAATCTCTCCTCGGCGACTCAGAAGGGATTAGGTCTGCACTAGAAGACCTGTTTTCAGTACTTGGGAGAAAGCCAGAGCACCTTATGCAATTGGAAGATATTGACTTTTTAACCTCGGGATACGGATTGCTTCTCGCTTCTCTTAAAGCTGATCCTCTGGATCCGGACATTTGGTGGAAAATGGCCTGTGAGTCTCAGGATCTCCTAACCGAATTTCTTGATAGGACTAGCAAACTTGACCTTAGGGATAGGAGAGCAAATCTACTATTCTCAAGAAGGATTGAGAGAATACGAGATTCGGGTGACGAAGACCAATTCATTCGTCTTTCGAAGATTGTCCTTGCACAGCGGCCCACTAATCATGAGGCATGGGCATCGTTAGGAAGAATGCATGAGAGGAGGAAGGAGTATAGTGATGCCTGGCTTTGCTATGATCAGGCTCAGATTTGTTTCCCCACAAAACCAGTTAGAGACGAGTTCAAATCCAGGATGGAGGCTGAGCTGGATGGAAAGGGCAAGAGAAAATGGAAGTCCCCGGGAATAGATCAGAGAGTTGATTTCCTCAGGAAGATGGAAGATATGGCGACTCCGGACAGCGTGGTTGTGAACGTAGAGAATGGTGTTGAGGATGATCCCATTGGAGAGGTGGAGGAATTAGTCAGCGAAGGGAAGCTATCTGAAGCTTTCTTCATGACTAGGCGGATGGCCGCCCAAGGAATAGAAGGGGCTATTGAAATTAATCAAGAGTTGCGGAAGAAGATGGAGGGAGTTTGATGTTCGTTTTGTGTTGGACTTATTCCAGTGAGGGCGAAGAGTTTGGTAATCCATGGGTAATGGTATTGCACAAAGAGAGAGGCTGGGAGCTTCCTGGAGGGAATATCAACGAAGACGAGGAATGGGATGTAGCCGCCTTGAGAGAGTTGTATGAAGAGACGGGTCTGCTCGGAACCGCTGTGTCCTATGATCAGGATATCATAGAAGGCGGAGTGGTAGTTCTCATTGAGGTAGATGTACCTCCCTTCCCTGAACCGTGGGAGTCTGATGATCCCTCAATAAAGGAAGTTGGATGGTGTATCGAAGTGCCGACAAGGTTGGCTTGGGAAGAACAAGAAATCACCAGAGTGAAGAATCATGATTGGAATACTTCCAAAAGGTTCGAGTCCTGAATCTCTTCCTTTCGGGAGGCTATGGCATCCTTCCAAACTTGCCTATTCATTTTCTCGGAAGCCTCGATGATTAGCCCTATGTCTAATCTTGATGTTCCGGATAGGTCTTGAGTCAGTATTGGGAATAAGTATTCTACAATGGAGGTGACATCAGAAGGGTTAGACGGGAACGTAGTATTTCCAGGTCCGTGACGTGGTTTCGCCTCTTCTATTCTCGAGGCCATTGTTGGAGAATCATCACTTATATCATCAAGAGCTAAATCAAGCCATTCAAGAGAGGCCGCGATAGCCTCGGGAGACATTCCCAACTCTATGAATCCCGATCTAGCAGACCATAAATGCCTCATTGCCGGGCCGTAATCATTCATAGAGCTAAGAATTCTACCAACTTCCAGCCTTGAAAGTGAATTGATGTCAAGAGGGTGCCCGTTATTTACTGAGATTTCAGAGTGTGTGGCCAAAGCCATCATCAACTCGCCTCGATTTGCATGCCATGTAGCTAGATTTAGTAGAGCAAGCCCATGTACGGAAGAGCCACTAGAAATGGCATTCAACCTATCTACACACCATCTCAACTCGGAGCCAACCATCTCTTCCGGTACTGCCCCTATGAGTGCCCTCTCTAGCCTAACCCTGGCCTCAATGTCATGATTTCTCTCGGTAGCGGACCTGGACCTCTCTAGTATTGAGTTTGATAGCTCCTTAGCATCGGATGCGTTTCCTTTTGAAAGAAGTAGGAGCATGTACTCTAAGTCGTCACTCAGAACACTTCCTTCAGAGTCGCTCCTTGACATATTCTCACTTTGATTCATATGCTCTTACTAAGCTATCGTATTTTTCTCTGAGCTCATTCTCTTTGGAGGAGAGCCTGTCCATGTGTTCTTGGAAAGCACTAATGGATTGCTCCAAATCATTCTTCAATGATTCTCTATCTTCTACCTCGAGAAGAAGGCTTCCAATAGCCCTGTAAACTGGCTTTGAGGGATTCTGTGTCGATAAGGCATCGATCGTGATTGTCAACTCGCTGAGTTGGGTGGTGACATTTTGCATCTGTGCCAGCGTTGTCTGTAAGTCTTGAGCTACTGCCTTAAGGGCCTCTGCAACATCATCATTGGCACTCATATTAATCACCTGATTCCTTTATGACATTCAAAGCTTGCTCGGATGCTATTATACCTCTCATGGTAGAATTCCATATAGCCCTGAGATCTGAAAAATTATTTGATGATATTGAGACTGAGATTACCCCATTGTCCTCGGTGAAATCTGATTCAGTCTTGAGCCCATTGGCGATATGCTTCGCTTCGGAGTGAGGAAAATCTAGGAACAGAGAGATCGTACCCTCATTCTTCCTCAGAGTCGGCAACTTCGTCCGCCTCCACTAATTTTCTCTCGAAATCAAGAGCGGCCTGCTGGGCGATGACAGCCATATCAGTAGCCGTTGCTCCCTCCATTGACCGTCTTACCACTCTGTTATTTGCATCAGAAGCCCTGGTAAAGGGTTCCCAAACTCCTCCTGTAAATGTGTGGTTGCATTTCTTGCATTCCCAGATTCCTGCGGATTTCCTCCTGACCTTTCTATACTGACAGGAAGGGCATACATCTGTCTCTTATACACATCTGACGCTGCCGACGAATGACGTC
>CAXHFZ010000069.1:0-6603 GCA_964016325.1 uncultured Candidatus Poseidoniales archaeon
GATGTGTATAAGAGACAGTAGCAATCCTGTAGGACGAATCTCCATCCTCACTACTCCTTTGATCTTGGATAATGTTCCCTCCATGGTAGATGATCCGGATCTCTTCTTGAACTCAGCCACCTTTGATCCTCCCCCGCCTCCAACATGCAACAACTCCTCAGGTACTCTTTGATCAGTCACTTCAGCTAAATGGCGTAGCTCTCTTTCTCCAGGAGTTGCACTGACATACAGCATCTGAGGAACCAGCTCCTGAAACTCGTCGATTCTGAGTGGTCTGTTGTCATACGCAGAAGGAAGTCTGAATCCATGATCTACGAGATTCTTCTTCCTGGAGAAATCACCACCATACATCCCACCCACCTGGGGAAGCGTAACGTGGCTCTCATCCATTATTACCAGATATCTGTCGGCGTCACCATTGAACTTCTCTGCATTGTTAGAGAAGAAATCCAAGAGACAATAAGAGCGCTCTCCTTTCTTCCTCCTATCAAAATGTCTAGAGTAATTCTCAACTCCCTTGCATGAACCAATTTCATTTAACATCTCCAAATCAAATTTTGTCCTGCCTTCAAGACGATGCGCCTCGATATCCATTCCTTGATCCTCAAACCACCCTATTCTTTCATCAAGCTCATGCTCTATATCTTCCAGAGCTTGATTGAAGCTTTCTTCACTAGTCATGTAGAACTCTCTAGGATGTATCCAAGCCTCTTCAAACTCATCTAGTACCTCCCATGAAACAGCTTCGCATACTTGTATTCTCTCAATCCCTTGCCATCCAAATCTTATTCTAATCGGGTCATCCCTGCTTGGCATCCAGACATCCAATACCTCTCCTCTGAGTCTGATATCTCCTCTTGTTATTTCGCCAGTTACTCTGCGATATTGGAGGCCAACTAGGTCACGGACTATATCCTGTGGGTCGACCTCCTGTCCTATTTCCAACCTCAAGTGATTTTGTTGGAATACTTCAGGAGGGTTTAGCCCGTATATGGCTGATACAGTTCCTATCGTGATTACATCCGGCCTAGATACGAGGGATGCCACTGTGGAGAATCTTTCCTGTTCTATCCTCTCGTTCATTTGTAACTCCTTATCGATATACAGGTCACGTCCAGGGATATACGCTTCAGGCTGGTAGTAGTCGTAGTAACTGACGAAATACTCAACCGCATTCTCTGGGAACAACTCACTCATCTCTTGCCACAACTGTCTTGCTAGAGTCTTGTTGTGCGAGAGAATCAGCGTAGGAACTCCTAGTCTTTGAATAATATTCGCCATTGCGAAGGTCTTTCCCGACCCTGTTACGCCCATGAGAACACATCTCTCCTGATTCGATTGCACCTGCTCAACCAGTGAGTCAATAGCTTGCTCTTGATCTCCTGCAGTACCGTAATCAGAACGTAGTATGAACATTATATCACCTTAATCCAATAACACACTGCCAGTGGGCTCAACAATCATAATTGAGGCCAGAAGAACCCATCCGGTGAGCATCGAAATTCGGAAAAGTACAGTTTGAAAATCCTCCAATCTCTCCCTTAAGAGAATAACTGTAATATTCAGAATGCACATCAAACCTGCGGCAGCAAGAAACCAAATTTGGTTGATGGGATCCGAGATAGCGAAGCAGGCAAACCATAGTAAAGTGAGTTGAACAGACGTCCTAGTTGTTGTATTCTCACTGAACATGGAAGGAAATGAGTGAATTCCGTTTTCACGATCACTCTCTATATCCATTCTTGCATAATTGATATCAAACGCAGCAATCCAAAATGTCACTCCCAGGGAAATGAAGAAAATTGTCGGATACCAAAGGAAATCTGTGTTTCCATGGTTCAATCCTGTAATTGACGCCCATCCATGAACGTCTGCCGTGACTGCAACCCACGCCCCCGCGGGCGCAAGTGCGAGGCAGATCCCTAGCCAGAAATGGCACAACCACGTGTAGCGTTTTGTGTATGGATAGATGACAAAAACCAGGACTGGGAGCCATGCCATCATTAATGCAACTTCGTTAAGTTGCCACGCTCCAACCAATAGCATCGACAGAAAGATTGCTGAGAGGCCCCAGGCCGTTTGCATCGACATAGCACCCGAAACAAGGTGACGATTTGCTGTTCGAGGATTCAAAGCATCAATGTCTCTATCTATTATTCTATTCAGAGCCATTGCAAGTCCACGAGCCCCGATTGCAGCTACTAAAATCCATAAAATATCGATTCCAAACTTCTCAGAAGAAATATCGTTCATGAACTGATTATGAGCAAGAACGTATCCAATCAAGACAAAGGGAAGAGAGAAGAGGGTGTGCTCAATTTTTACGAACTCCAGAATCTCTCTAAAACCCATTAGAAACCGCCTTCCTCAAGCCAGGAGTCTACCCTATCGAGGATATCTTGGTCATGCAACGTGACCCCCGGCCATCTTCTCACAGGAACCGGACCTTCCAGTGAAGGTATAGGCGCAGTGGCGTCCCAGCAAACTCTCCGCTTGTCCAAATCAAAGTGAAGGTCCCTTCCCACATCAAACCTACAGAAAAACTGCCAAAGGAGCACCCTCATCCAACCCTCATCGTATAGATCAACATCTGAGTCTGTAATGAATAACCATCTCAGACTCTTCGCGCCCTCCAAATTCCATATGGAATCCATAATCTTCTGAATCTTGAACCGTTGTCTCTGGGCTCCCTCTTCGTCATTCTCCTCGACATTTTCTTCTGGGGAAGGCCCTCCTTCAATTTTCGTAGTTACGACGAGCATGGAGGATCGTAAAAAACGAGCTTGAATCACTCCATCTATTCCAGATGCTGAAACTTCGAGAGACTCAGGGCATCCTTTCAGAGGCTCTCTTCTGCCTCTGGGGTCGCTGTCAAGTGGAGTCGTTGCATCTATCAATAGTTTGTCATGGATGTTATCCCAAGGGGATGCATGAGCTAGCGAGTCAGCAACCATCCCCGGTAGAACTATCAGATCCTCAGAAATATCTACCTTGGAGTCGAGAGCATCCAGTAAGGATTCAAGGTCTTTTACATCATGATTAGGATCAACGGCTACTATTGTTTTGAGAAACATCATTTGTCCCGCCCCAAGGAGCCCCAGTGCAGTTTTCCTCCCTTGTCTTGGATACCTCTTTTTCGATGAGACTATTGCCAGATTGTGAAAACCGGTCTCCAAAGGGAGAAACAAACCTAGCACATCTCTGTGCTGAAACTGCAATACGGGCAGGAAAGCATCTCCTATTGCCTCTCCCAGGTATCCATCTTCCATTGGAGGGACTCCCACTATTGTCATCGGAACCACGGCATCTTTCCTGTGTGTTATTGCTTCAATGTGCATCACGGGGTACTGATCTGCAAGAGAGTAATGTCCGAAGTGATCCCCAAAAGGCCCTTCTTCTCTGGTCTCGCCTGGAATCATGTAGCCTTCGATAACCACGTCGCAATCAGCAGGAACTAACAAATCATTAGTAACACATTTTGTGATTCTAAGTCGTCTCTTTCCGAGCAATCCCGCGAATTCATATTCAGAGAGGTTATCTGGAAGCGGGGAAATGGCACTAAACATCACTTCTGGTGGACCCCCCAGACAGATTGCCACTGGCATCCTTTCCGAGGATGCATCAGCATGATCTGCCCCATGCTTGTGTGCCTGCCAATGGAGACCTACCTCTTTGGGGCCGAAAACTTGGCTCCTATACATTCCCATATTATGAACCCCGGTATCGGGATCCACTGTAACCACGAGAGGCAGGGTCATGTATCTCCCTCCATCTTCTGGCCATGTCTTGGGTATGGGGAGCCTAGTGACATCAGGGTCTCTAATCACGACCTGTTGACATGCGCCCTTCCGGACCTTCATTGGAGCCATAGACATCCCCTCTAAAGCCAAGCCTATTCCAGTCCAAGGGGCCTTTAGGATGCCTCCAATATCGGGCTTCATCAGAGCGACCATTCTCTCACCTATCTCTTCAGGCCTATTTACGCCAAGAGCATGGTTTGTCCTGTCTCTGGTTCCGAAGAGATTCATAGCCAGGGGAATCTGGCTTATTGTCCCATCTGGAAGCCTAGGCTGTTCGAATAAAATCGCACTACCCCCCCTCTTGACTAACCTATCTGCAAAGCACCCAGCTTCAAGCTCTACATCTACTGGATCGGCTACTCGAATAAGCTCCCCAGAGTCTTCCAGTGATTGAATGTAACGCGCCAGCGTGCGCCAGACCATGTAATTCCGGAGCACTCACAATAGTAGAAGGTTCGCTCGTCGCCACAGGTGACTCGACCGACGGTTTCTTTTGAGTGGCTCCTCTCGGGGTGGCATGGGAGAGGACATGACCATCTGTGACGTTTTGGTTATCGGTGCAGGACCAGGCGGGGGTAATGCTGCACTCCAATGTGCTAGACTGGGCCTAGATACCATACTTGTCGAAGATCATGATGAGATAGGAACCCCCGTCCACTGTGGAGAATGTATCTCTGACCTGGCCTGTCAGAACCTAGGACTCAAACTACCAGAACATGTAATCAGTAAGAGCGTCAAAGGAATCAGGGTAATTTTTCCAGATGGAACTGAGAAATGCCTTTCAGAGGAAGGGTATGTTTTGGAAAAGCATCTCTTCGAACAATGGATAGCTGACTCTGCCGTAAGTGAGGGAGCCAGACTCTGCCTGAGTCACAAAATTACAGGAATGCAGAAATCGTTCGAGGGGAAAAAATTCTCTGGATGGCTCTGTGAGGGCAAGGGTGATCTCTTCCCCATACGAGCTAAGATAGTGATAGATGCTTCTGGGGTATCTTCAGTTAGCTCTAAGCTACTCGATCTTAACCCAAGAGGAAAGGTTGTGGCGGGAATGCAATACGAGCTTGAAGGTGTACCAACTGATGGCTATCTCGATTTCTACATCTGGCCTTCTTATGCTGAGAAGGGATATCTTTGGATGATTCCTAAGTGTGATGGTAGGGCAAATATCGGACTAGTTACTGAGGACAAGCCTAGAACCAAGAAGGCGCTTGATGAGTTCATTGAGCACACACATTTCAAGGGACTTAACCAGAATCTACCTTCTTGGAAAAAGAAGGGAAACCCAGCCTTTGGAGGGACCATTCCTATTTCTGGTCCACATGAGAATACCCATTATGACGGATTAATGCTAATCGGCGATGCAGCTGGATTCACCTCCCCCCTATTCGAAGGCGGCTCTCACCTAGCATTGAAATCCGCTGTATTCGCCGCCCAGACTGCAGCAAAGGCAATTTCAGATGATGACCTGTCGTCTGAAAAATTATCACAGTACCCAGAGCTATGGAAGGCTGAATTCCCTCCATATGACAAGATACTGAAGGGTAAAAATGCGCTATTCGAGCTGTCCGATGAAGAGATGTCAGTTATGGCACAGTGCTTCCCGGATGAAATGTCAGATATGGGCTTCTCAGGCAAGGCGTTCGTGGGGTTGAAGCTTCTCTACAGAAGCCCTGGATTGTATGCTAAAAACATAATCAGAGCCATGCTAGCCTTCGGGTACAGCAGGGCAAAGTACTACGGTTGGTGAGATGTTGATTTCCCAAATTGGGTGGCTACTATTGGTCGCAGGCATAGCTTACTCAATTCTCCAGTCCACTAGCAGAGGCAGGTCATCCAGTCCCATCTCAAGGGATCTCGCACTCATTTCACAAGTATCACCTTTCATATTACTTACATTCTGCTTTGTCACTGACGTGAAATCGCTTGAGTTGGTTTTCAGATTCGGAGGGGAAGACCTTCCATTGTTTTACAGAATATCCGCAGTCTGGAGTAGCAGGTCAGGCCCCCTCCTTCTATGGGCCGCTCTAATGGCAATAGTCACCAGAATCATGTCTGCTAGAGCGGAAGGCTCACCCTTAGAAGTCAGAATAATGCACACATGGGTAGGTTTCATCCTCCTATTGTCCCTATTGCTCGGACCCTTCGATGAAACAACTTCTTCATCTGCTTCGGGGCTAAATCCTCTTCTTCAAACTGATCTGATGGTCATCCACCCACCCGTAGTCTTCGCATTCTACTCTTTGTGCATAGCAACCTCGAGCGTAGTCATCGCAGGTATCATCAGAAGAGACTCCCCGATCGCCATCCATAAATCGCAACTGTACTGGGCTAGGTCAGGTTTCGTGGTTGGAACGATTGGAATAGGACTCGGCGGACTCTGGGCTTATACTGTTCTGGACTGGGGGGGCTATTGGGCTTGGGACCCGGTCGAAACTGGCTCACTACTCCCTTGGTTATGCTTACTACTCGTTGTACATGCTCGCTCCAAAATAGGTAGTAGCGCAGTAATCGCTTCACCTGCTGTTGGATTACTCGCAGGTGCGCTAACATTCCATGCCACCCTAGTTACTAGGGCTAATGGCGTCTGGGCGTCTGTCCATGCTTTCGTAGCGGATGGGGAGGGGGCTCTCCCCCAGGATCCATATCTGAGAGTCCTAGATGTTGTAGAATTTGACGCCATAGGAGCAGAGTTAGTTGGATACTTGTCAGCAATAATTCTTCTATGTTCTTTCGCAGTAATTCATCTGGCCAGAGTACAAAGGTCAGACTTGGAGTCTCTAAACTCAAAATCGATGATTCAGGA
>CAXHFZ010000070.1:0-6568 GCA_964016325.1 uncultured Candidatus Poseidoniales archaeon
TAGAACAAATCTCCGTCATCGTCTGGGTCGAATGTAAGCGGGTCACTGCCCCAGAAGTTAGTCTCCGCTCCATCTGTCAAGCCATCATCGTCAGTATCACTGTCAAGAGGATTCGTACTGAAGATAGCTATTTCCTCGAGGTCCCCTATTCCATCTAGGTCTGAATCAGATGATAGCGGGTTGGTACCGTAATTCATTACTTCCTCATAATCATTCAGGCCATCATCATCTGTATCTGGATCATAGGGATCCGTTCCCCATATCTCAGTCTCATTAACATCCTCTAGGCCATCGTCATCATGATCAAGATCCGCGTCAGTACCATGGAATATCATCGACCAATGGTTCAGTGTCCCACTCTGGCCAGAATTAACATCTCTGACTTTTAGTTGCCAATTCCCTAAGGATGACTCGTCCCAATGATGAACAGTATTGAATGTCCAGTTATCATAATCATTGCCGTTATCACTCCTCTCTTCTGCTAGCCATGACTCCTTCCCAGATGGAGAGACGAGTACTATCTCTAGATTTCCTCGATAATTATGGGAGATATCTACAACCACGTCAATACTTTCAATTGCCATATCCATCGTTATGGAGGCGTTAAATTCACTCCACGATGAGTTCCCATCATCAATCTGGAAGTTCTCTACCATCGGGCCTACGGTTAGATTAACTTCTTCATCCACATTAGTCCACGAGGAAGCCATTGAGACAGCGGCTCCTGCATCAACTGCCCCAAACCCATACTTGTGAGAGACATCGTGTCCCGCTCCATTTACCTGCCACGAAGGATCACTTTGATTATTCATCCTTGCACTATTGACTAGGATGTGCTGAACATCTCTCCAAGTTAGGTTTTGGTTAGCTTCTAGCATCAGAGCAATAACACCAGAGGCCAGAGGGGTGGCACTGGACGTCCCTCCGAAGGAATCGGTGATGTTGCCTGAAGAATTGTACCCTCCGGAGCCGACGATATCCGTAGTGGTAATACTCTCGCCATCGCCATTGGAATGTGCCGCAACTAGGATATTTGCTCCGGGTTCGGCATAGTAAGATTGTTCTCCGAGGTGTGTTATTGCAGTTACAGCAATGGTGAATCTACTGTTCGCATAACCATCGTAGTTAGAGTCATCATCAGAGGTAAGGCCATTTCCAGCCGCCCATGTAATTATATTTCCCAGACCATCTCTTCCTTGATACGCATCGCTTTCGAAGGCAGCGGTCATCAACGGACCGGGGGCGGCAAGCCTCTGTCCATCATCGGTAGGGCCCCACGAGTTAGAGTAGATATCTACGTAGTCATTCTCATAGCTCAATGCTTGAGATTCTAGGTAATCCGATGTCGAGCATGAGATGAGATTAGATCCAGCAATACTGGCCCCATAAGCGGCCCCTGAAACGTAAAGAGAATTGTTCCCAGCGGCGCCGGCAACTCCCGCAGCCGCAGTTCCGTGACCATCGAAACTTAGTGGAGTCGGATCTGAGTCGTCGTTGCACCAATCGTATGATGCTGATTGATCATAGTTAGGGGAGATGTCAGGGTGCGAGATATCGAGGCCATCATCAACAATACTGATTACCACCCCAGACCCGTTGTAGTAGTCCCATGCTCCCGTGAGATTAGCATCCTCGCCTGAAACTCCTCCAGTCTGGCCATAGTTATCTAGGTGCCATTGAGAGCTTAGCTCAGGATCATTAGGAAGGTATCTTTCATGATGAATCCTTTCTAGCAAGGGGGAGAAGGACTCAATCTCTCCAATCGTCAGGGCCTGTGAAAGTCTTTCCACTGACTTCGCACCATCCTCTAGCTCCCACACGAATGAACCTGGTAATATGCCAGTTTCCTTACTGGAAATAGGTTTTGAGTGAGTCATAGCATGCTCCGAAATGGGTATGCTTGTGACTACTAACCACTCTCTAGAATGATTTAATTCTTCAGTCGTGTATGACTCCAAGTTACTAACCCTATCAAATGCAATCTTGACTGGCATGGAGTAGCTTTCCATGATAGAATCTGTTCGAAAGCTATCCTTGTCTACAGCCTTATTTTCTGCCGTTACAATACCCGACAGTGGCATCATCATAATGATCAGCACCATCGTAATTGCATATCGCATAATCAGACTCGCCCAACCAAGACATATAGGCGTTCGTGATTGGTGTTAGCGACATAATTCATCACTTACTGTTGAATTTGAAGATTTCAGAATGAACTTCACTGTCCGTCATCAGTCTTTTCTGGGACTTGGCGACCTCGAATAAGTACTCAACAATTTCATCATTTACGGGATAATTATTCTGACTGAGCCACCATGTGATATTTGACCTACCGCTCATATGGCCTATGCGGATAACCTGCTGTAGTCCGTAATCTCCAGCTGGTACTCCTGAGTAGACCCTATCAGCAAGCCAATGATCGCCCTTGGCCATCGCCTTGACAACTGCACTAGCATGCACCCCAGTACCCGTTTCAAAAGCATCCTCGCCGAAAACTGGATAATTCCTTGGGAGGGCCACTCCTACATATTCATGAGCCTTTTTCATGTACTGACTCAGTGAAGTCAGGTCATTGTTTACGACGCCCATTAGGCTAAGATTAACCAGGGTCTGATCTATAGGGGCATTCCCTGATCTCTCTCCCACTCCCAACGCGGTACCATGTATCACATCCGCTCCGGCTTCATAGGCAGCAAGATTATTCGCGACACCCAACCCCCTGTCTTGGTGCCCATGCCAGTTTACCTCGATGTCTCTTCTTTTGAAGCCAGAGTCGGGTATGACCTCATCTTGAATGAATCTTAGTAGCTTCTTTACTCCATTCGGAGTAACATGACCACATGTGTCGCATACACAAATCCTATCGGCTCCCAATTCCATAGCGCGAGTGTACACCTTCTTGATATCCTCTGGGTTACTTCTTGTGGTATCTTCAGTAACGAACATTACCGGAATATCATTACCAACCGCGAAGGTCACCGCAGACTCAGCAGTAGACATTATTCTCTCCATTGTCCACCCTTCTGCATACTGTCTAATCGGGCTAGTTCCCAGGAATGCACTGGCTTGTATCTGGCTCTCATGTTTCGATTGCAGATCAACCAAGGGCTCGATATCGGATACTAACGTCCTTACCGCACAACCTGGACGAAGCGAGTACCCCCTATCTTTGATGTGACTAAGCATTGAGTCTATGTGCCCTACATGCTGAGGCCCAGCACCCGGTAACCCCAAATCCACTTTCTGGATACCTAGTTTCTCCATGAAGTCGATAAGCTCAATTTTCTGTTCAATAGTTGGATTAATCGCACTGGGGCTTTGTAAACCATCTCTGAGGGTTTCGTCATCAAACCAAAGCTCGTGTGGATGATTATTTGGCTCCCTTGTAATCTCATAATCGATAGCATTCCAGTCAAAGATCAGGTCTTTCTCCTCCATCGCACCACTCCCTAATTACTCTGCTCAACTACCTACCAAGTGCTTGAATCCATCGGGAGATTAAAGTCTATCAGCTCGGGCCTTTTCTTTGGTCTTGGCATCGCTCTCTAGACGGAAAATAATCCCAATGCATATGATTACTCCGATAAATGACATTTGCAGATTCCAGCTAGATGACACTAACAAAAGGAAGAACATAGCCAGATAGTATAGGGAGAAGAAGAACGATTTGGCAGCTGTAGGCATTCTTCCTTTCTCATTCAATCCCTCGTTGATATCTATTCTCCATACCGTCGATGCATACCATCCGCTCAGGAGAAAGCAACTCCATCTTAGTAGGTGGAACGACGTTTCGTTATCAACAAGATGGCCATTGGCAATAGGGGCATACAAAGAGACTACCATCAAAGCGACCGAATATATTTTCATTTCTAGAATGGTTCGGGACCTACCTTTGACATTGGGCATCATCGGAACTCCAACTTCCCCATATTCCTTTGATTTGTATAGTGCTAAAGCCCAGAAATGGGGAGGAGTCCACAAGAATATTATGAGAAACATCAGCCAGGGCATCATACTCCCAATTTCAGTGACTGATTCAAAAATTGACTGAAGTGAATCTGTTGATATCTCCAAAGATCGCTCCGAAGCAGACCAACCAACAAGTGGAGGCGTTGAACCCGCGATACCTCCAATTACAATATTCTGGGGGGTTGTTCTCTTCAGCCATATGCTGTACACAAAGACATAGAATATTACGCTAAAAAACGCCCAAAAAGACGCAACTGAATTAGCCATCACATACAGCCACAAAGTCCCGATCAGGGACATTACGATTCCAAAAATAAGGGCAGAAAGTGGCTGTATTTCACCAGAAGGTATGGGCCTGTTAGCAGTTCTAGCCATCAAGGGATCTATATCTCTGTCATACCACATATTGATTGAATTGGCACCTCCAGCCGTGAGGTACCCCCCAACCAACACTACAGCGATCGTTCTTGCCGTATTGCCAGATAATCCCCCTGCTTCAAGCAAGTCATGAGCTATCACTGAGCAAATCCCGGTTATCTGCAGTAGGATGACCACGCCCGGCTTAGTTAGGGCGATGTAACTGGCTAATCTTCCGTTCATTCATCCACCTAAGGCCCGATAATAATCTTGGCCCGTCTGGAGGAGGAGATAATGGTAACTCCCAACCAAGCGGTTGCTAGGATGGTAAATGATACCGTTGCAACCATTAGGTGCGCTAGAGATAGATATTCAGAAAAGCTTCCAGAGTCCCATGAGAGGATGTATGACGCTCCAAGCAAACCGTTTCCAAAGTAAGTTGCCGTAGAGGCCCATATCCAATTTCTCAGCACGACTCCACTTTGGCCATGCTCGCATTCCTTCCATATTCTATAGGAGGATACAGCCATCATCAGGCCTACTATTCCGACCAACCATCTGTGGACGATTTGTGATTGTAACTCCCAGTCATCTACGCCCTGAATTAATTTGCCATTACACAGCGGCCAAGATTCTAACATTCCTTCGACTCCACAGCCATAGTTTGCCCCGGGGGTAGTGGAAACATAAACTCCTGAAAATAGGGTGATTAGTGTCGAAAAAGAAAGAATCCCAATCCATTTCTTCCATTTCATACCAACTAATGGATCGAAGCTAATCCAATTAGGTAGATCCTCCTCATCTCTACGAATTTCCATCCAGAGCCAGATAAGTGACATCAGGAATGCCATGGCCGATCCGAGATGGATTGCCACGCTCCAGTTTTCATTATCGAATTTTACAGTCAGCCACCCTATGGCTCCCTGCCACAGGATAAGTGCTAATGTCAAAGAAGAAACTCCTCTGACTCTAGGTGAGTTCCAAATCTCTTTCCTCACCAGGAACCAATTTACAATAACCAAGGGCCCTACCAGTGCTCCAGCTAGTAATCTATGGAACCACTCAGTAAAAATCTGGAAAGATGTATACCTGTGTCCAGAACCTCTTGAATCAGCCTCATCCGGATTCTCATCCCACCATTCTTCTTGTTCCTCTTCCGAGATGTCAAAACCGAAGGTTCCAAAGCACGTGGGCCAATCTGGACATGACTCACCAGCATCATAAATTCTAATCATTCCTCCCATGGCTATTACCATGATTGTCAAAACGACTAGAACTTCAGTAGCCCTTCTAGGACTTACTGGCTGAGTCAGATGATCACCTTTTGAGAGTTCACTCTTCATCTAGGTGGGGGTCCACATCTATAGGTATGCGTTCTTGCTCGTATTCGAGTGTAGCAATTTTCATCGGATCTAAAACAACTCTCTCTTTGGCCTCATCGACGCCGTAAAGTTGTACTAGCTCATCACTGAACTTTTCTCTGAGCTCGTCTTCTGTGACATACAAGGGGGCACCCATGCTAATCTGAAGAGCTCTAGCACCTATTATTCGGGCCTTCTCAAATCTTGTGTGGTGTCTAACCGGCTTGACCATCGGGCGACCGACCCGCGACTCCCACATAAGGGCTGTGACTCTCATAACTAGCAAATAATTAGCATTGAGGACTAATCAGAATCCACTAACATTGCTACTGCATTGCCTCCACCTAGGCATATTGTGACGATTCCACTCTTATGCCCCCCTCTCTTCATAGCATTGACTAGAGTCATCAAACATCGAGTGCCCGTAGCCCCCAAAGGGTGACCGATGGAAATAGCTCCCCCGTGAACATTGAAGCGATTATCTGGAATCTTGAAATATTTCTTGATTGAGCATGAAGCCGAAGCAAAGGCCTCATTGTGTTCATATAAATCAACATCCCCAGCCTTTAGTCCATTCCTATGGAGTAACTCCTCCACAGCAGGAATTGGGGCCGACATGACTCTTCCTGGCTCAACCCCCGAGGTCGTGTAGTCAACGATTCTAGCTAAAATAGGCAAGCCCATCCTTTTGGCCAGAGTCTCAGACATCACTAAAACTGCTGATGCACCGTCGGAAATCTGACTAGCATTACCTGCGGTAACCTGTCCTTCTTTGTCGAAAACAGGTTTCAGAGACTCAAGACTTTCCATATCTGCATCATGTCTTATCCCTTCGTCCTTCGATAAATCTTCCATTGACAGGCACTCTGTCTCAATCCATC
>CAXHFZ010000071.1:0-6454 GCA_964016325.1 uncultured Candidatus Poseidoniales archaeon
GCAACCTTGAATCTCTTCAGACCGGGGACTATGAAGAAATTGAATGTGAAGGAGTTCGAGTTTAGTCAGGCGCATATTCATTTCTGGGATAAGTTCGAGCGTTCAAATCACTTCTTAGAGGCCATAATAGAGACCTCTGGAAGACCTCTTGATGACAGGACAATCCACTTCCTACTATCAGATCCGATTGGGGACGGGGGCCAGTGGAACATGGCCATGAATCTGATCAGGAAGCATGGACTAGTTCCAAAGTCGGCATATCCAGAGTCCAACAGTAGTAGCTCCACCAGATGGATGAACTCGATTCTGAAGGACATACTCAGGAGTAGTGCTAGCGAGATTAGGGGAATCCTTGATTCCGGTGGTAGCGAGAAAGAAGCAAGATCACACAAGGAGAGTAGGATGGAGGACATTTGGAGAGTTCTCTGCATCCACTTGGGAACGCCCCCTGAGAGTTTCGACTGGCAATGGAGAGACAAGGACAAGGAGTTTCACAGAAGGGGAAAGATGACTCCTCAGCAGTTTGCGGATGAGTTTGTCGACGTAGAGTGGGAAGAATACGTATGCATTGTAAACGATCCCAGAAACGAGTACTATCAGACATACACTGTTGACTACCTGCAGAATGTAGCAGGAGGGCCGCCTGTTGTCTATCTTAATGTGCCGAGTGATGAAATGAAATCGATAACCCAAGAGATCCTGGAAGATGGTATGCCAGTCTGGATGGGTTGCGATGTGGGTAAGCAGATGGACAGGAAGAGGGGGCTCTGGGATGCTAATCTCTTTGAAACTAACGAGCTTTATGGTGTGGATTATGGTATGAGTAAAGCTGACAGGCTTAGGTATGGTCAGACCATGATGACTCATGCTATGCTCTTCACCGGAGTAGACGTCTACGAAGGCAAGCCCAGAAGGTGGAGAGTGGAGAACTCATGGGGAGATGACTCTGGACAGAAGGGGTTCTACACAATGAATGACAATTGGTATGACGAGCATATGTTCGAAATTGCCTCTCCCAAGAAGTATCTCACAGAGAAGATGGTGGAGGGATTGGAAACAGTGCCAATCGTCCTAGAAGCTTGGGACCCAATGGGCTCTTTGGCCTAGTTAACCCAGGTTTCTTAGTGAGAGTTCGATTGTTACCGAGTCTGGGATTGGTATTCTAAGGACCTTTCTCAGTGCCTTCTCATCCCTGGAGGTGTTAGTTACCAGCTCCAAGAGTCTCTTGTGGACTCTCATCTCCCAGTGATCCCATGTCTCAGCACCCTCCCCATCTGGACTCTTCCTGCATGGAACAACTATCCTTCTGGTTGGGAGGGGGATTGGACCTCGAAGCTTGACTCCGGTCTCATCAGATATTGTCTTTATCTGATCACAGACCTGATTTACATCAGTGTGATTTTCGCCAGTCAGTCTGATTGTGGTGACGACGGGCATTAATATTCACCTTGCGTCTAAGCCTTCTTCTCGATTGCGATACACATTCCGGCTGCGACGGTCTTACCCATGTCACGGATTGCGAACCTGCAGAGCTCAGGGAAATTGTCCTTGACCTCGATAGCCATTGGCTTGGTTGGTTGGAACCTTACTGTTGCTGCATCCCCAGACTTGAGGAACGCAGGGGTCTCTCCGGTCTTTAGATTCTTGATGAGCTCGACGAATCGAACGGCTACCTGAGCGGTGTGGGCGTGGAATACTGGAGTGTATCCTACTCCGATTGCCTTAGGAATCTCCATCATCTGGATGTTTCCAACGAAAGTCTCGTCATGACGGACGAAGACAGGCTCACTCTCTCCGTATCCAGCGACGTCTCCTCTGCGGATGTCAGTTGCTGCCAGTCCACGTACGTTGAAGCCGACATTGTCTCCTGGCTCGGCCTTGTTGACCATGGTGTGGTGCATCTCAATGCTCTTGACCTCAGCAGACTTCTGGCTGGGGTTGAAGATAACTGTCTTTCCGGTGTTGAGAACACCGGTCTCGATCTTTCCAACTGGGACAGTACCGATACCGCTGATTTTGTAAACGTCCTGAATTGGCAGGCGAAGAGGCCTGTCAGTTGGCTTTGGTGGCATCTCGATAGCGTCGATTGCCTCGAACAGAGTAGGTCCGTTGTACCACGAAGTGTTCTCGCTCTTGTTGTAGACATTGTCTCCGTGGAAGGCGCTACATGGTACGAAGGTGATTTCATCAGGCTTGTAGCCTGCGCCCTTTAGCAATGTGCTAACCTCTGCTACAGTCTCGTTGTACTTGTCTTGGGACCAGTCTACACCACTGATGTCCATCTTGTTGACGTTGACGATTAGCTGGCTGACGCCGAGAACTCTGGCTAGGAAAGCGTGCTCCCTTGTCTGTGCATTAACACCGTCGTTGGCCGCCACATTCAGTACAGCAGCGTCTGCTTGGCTTGTACCTGTTATCATGTTCTTAACGAAGTCACGGTGACCAGGGGCGTCGATGATTGTGAAATAATAGTTAGGGGTGTAGAACTCCTTGTGAGCTACATCGATTGTGATACCACGTGCGCGCTCCTCCTTGAGACCGTCCATGACATAGGCCAGACCGAATCCGGCCTTTCCTGCCTCAGCAGCTAGCTTTTCATTCTTCTCAATTACGTGCGCTTCGATGTGACCGCTGTCCAGAAGCAAACGACCAACTGTCGTTGACTTTCCGTGATCTACGTGCCCTACGAACACGATATTCAGATGCGGCTTGCTCTTGTCTTCCCACTGTGAACCCATATTATAACACCTCTAAGTGTGGCCCGCCGACCGAAGGGGCGTATATGAATCGTTCCCCAAGAGCGTTTTCCACTATCAGTAACCGAAGCGGTGAGCAGAGTGCCGTTGGGACTATCTATATTGAAGCTCCACTATGAAATAATTGACCTTGGTAGTGTGCGTCTCCTCGTTGACTAAATCCGCGGACCATTCGCCTGGAAGAAAGCCCCTGACCGTGGAGGCCCCTATCACCAGCCAGACACAATAATCGTCAGAACCGCAGTCTCCTGCATTACGATTATCGTTGGAAAGCCCGGTTGAGTTAGCGATCTCATCCTCAGTACTGTTGTACAGGTAGATGTCTAGCTTATTGTCTGTGGTAGTGACTGGCCCACCTCCCAGTCCCCCTCCTGCTTGATCGTCATCCTGCTGTGGGTAGTCTACCTTGGTTCTTAGATATCTGATTCTATCCTTGGTGTCCTCGTCATAGGTTACCGGGAAGTCCCAGGTCATTGTGATTGGGTCCTGGATCCTCCTGTCCATCTCGAAGTCACTCCACTTGCCTTGGTAGTTGATGTAGACTGTGGAATCGTCATAGTGAGTTAGTCCGTTGTTATCCGTGACGGTCAGCCTGACATCCCAAGCCCCGGCTGGCATGTCTTCCCATTGTACTATCTCTCCAGTAGCATCAACATCGTTGTCCTTGATCCCATCCTCGTCCGAGTCAGTGTTCCTATCCAGGTCCCACTCGTAGCTCACTATGTATTCATCTGCGTAGCAATTAGAGTCATCAGGATCACAGCCGGCCCATGATCCAGAACCATCTAGGGACACTGTGGTTGCTATGGAAACCTGCCTGTCATCGATTTCCTTTTCCTCACATACCCAAATCATGACGAAATCTCCGTTCGGAGGGGAGTCCCCCTCGCAGTTGTCGTCTTTGTTGGGGGAGATTTCCGCATGGGGCTCTCTTGCAGTTGAGTCGATGACGGTTATCAGCAAGCTAGTGGTGACTTCGTGGGTTCCATCGCTGACAGCTAGCTTCGCGGAGTACTCTCCCGGCTGGGCGTATGAGTGGCTGGTAGTCAACCCGGTTCCGGTATTGCCATCCCCGAATGTCCATGTGAATGTCATTGCGTCAGCATCGGGGTCTGAAGAGCCCACCGCGCTGAATGTAATGCTGTCACCAGCCCTTACTGAGCCGGATGGGTCGACAGACATGTTAGCACTGGGTGGACTGTTGCTCCCCAGAACATCCATACAGCCGGCCAGTGCAGTGAAAATCATCAAAATCGTGAACACTAGTGCCGTCACTTTCCTGTCTCTCATCAGCCTTCGCTGGAACTGGTATGAAATCAACCCTGCGATTACATGCTAGAACTCAAATATGGATTTCTGTCGTGTTCCCCTGAGTAATTCGTCAGCGTCCCATCCGAATGCCTCTGTTATCCTGCCAAGAGCGGTTGCCATCCTCTTAGCATAGTATTCCGGGTCATAATTGGGGGGTTTGTCATCCGTTTCCTCGACTAGCCAGGCACTCACTTCCATTGGGCTTACACCGGCATCTGTTACGATGTATCCTACCTTCATTCCCGGGGTGAACTGTAGACCTCGTGAGATTCTCTCTTTGGCCGCCCTGACATAGGGAAGGCCGTTCTCATTCTTGTATACGCTGAAGTCCCACTCGCCTTTTCTCTTGTCCCACTTGCCCTTGCAAGATCGGCTGATGACCAGCTTTGACGCATCGACTTCTCCAGCCCTTAGATTATCGATGACTGTTTTGGTCATTTCAACGGAAGACCAAGCATCTCCATTAAGGATCAGCTCGAACATTTCTGTCATTGTATCAGTCAGAAGCTGGAATGAGTCTGTCCTTCTGACTTCATATCCACGAATCAGCATCTCCTCCCTGGGCCAGACCACCCTCCCAACGTATCTCTTCTTGGCGCCATGGCTGAAGAATGCTGATAGAGCAGTCTCGAACTCTAGCTCGGCGCCCTCCTTCGTGAATTGGCCAGCTAGGGAATTCCCAAACTCGATTGCGTTTTCTCTGGCGCTCGACCACGATTCGAGGGCCTCTCCCCCATCTGGCTTGCTTGTAGGGGCCTGGGTTCCGACTGGGGACTTCACAAATATCGAGTCTGTGTCCGAATAAACCACAGGATGGCCACTGCTATCTAACTCGGATATTATTGCCTTGATGTTATGTCTGGCCCATTCGGTTATACTGGCCCCAAGGTCTGGATG
This sequence comes from uncultured Candidatus Poseidoniales archaeon, assembly GCA_964016325.1. GTDB lineage: Archaea > Thermoplasmatota > Poseidoniia > Poseidoniales > Thalassarchaeaceae > MGIIb-O5. The sequence continues at coordinate 4,965 of CAXHFZ010000071.1, forward strand.
GGTGAATCTGTAGAAGCTAGATGCGAAGACCCCATAGAATGAGTTCATCAGGATCTTCACGGCATACTGTAGTTGATCCAAAAGGAATTCCTCAGCGGAATCTTCCCTGGCTCGAGCGCTGGACATTTCATGCTTGTATTGGTCCCTCTTGGACATTAAATCCTGAAGTAACTGTGGGACGAGCCCGACTCTCTCAGATTTAGAAACATACCTAGTGTCGGTAACAGGAGAAGAAGCGAAGGACTCGTCTCTTGTATTATCGCGGACCAGGGTCGTTGAGCAGATGTTGTTGGAGATCATAATCGAGGGATACATTGACTTGAAGTCGAGTACTACCACCCACGGCTCCACTCCGGCCTCGACCTCGTGTACATACCCTCCAGCAATCTGATCGCGCTTCCTAGGGCCTTGGTTTGTCATAGGTACCGCGACTGGTGGGTCTGATCTATCTGCTAGCCTGATGACTAGCGAGTCGATCCACTGACTTGTTGTGCCGTTTGAAGCCATCTCGACGGGAGTCAGCGAAACGGATGCCAGGGCCTCTTTCCTCGCAACAGACTTGAGTCGGTCGAGTATGTCCAGTGGGAGGTGGGTATCCATCATACAGTACTCCATTACTACCTCAGGCCTCTCGGCCCACTCCTCATCCATCCTACTCGCGTCTACATCCAGCTTTCTCTTGCTCTGATCGTCGGGCCAGAGCAATTGTGAGACGTACCTCAGAGTCTCTCTCTGTGGCCTCAAAGTCTGTCTAGCCTGCCACCATGCGTCCATAGGAATCCTCCCGACTATCCTCCAGACCCTGTTTTGCTGCCTCTGCGGGAAGACTCTCTTACTCTCGCTGTCAGATGCGGGCACTCTTCCCCAACCGAAAAGTGGGAGTCTGTCTATCTTAGGGCGGGGGCATATGACCTCGGATCTCTCCTGCATTCTGGGAAGGTCGAAATTATCGATATTGTATCCGGTAATGAAGTCAGGGTCCTCGTCCCGGACCAATTTAGTGAGACCTTCCATAATCTCCCTCTCTGAACCCGTGAATTCGTGCTCAGACCTTGATCCGTTCCTATCGACTACTGCGGCAGCGCAAAGTATCCTATTTGTGGATATGCTAGTCTCCAGATCGAATGAAAAAGATACAAATGGCGCGGGGAATGTATCGGTCTTTTCCAGGTCTTCAAGATTACATGAAATAACCATGTCCACCGGATACAGGCCTGCACCACCGGCAGCGATTATTGCCTTCTCGGAGTCTGCCTCGGAAGTGTTGTCATCATTCTTAGAGTCCTCGGGCGCTCTCTTTCCTGACCACAAGACTCTCCCGCCTGCTGAGATGTGTGGGCCAAGATCTAGGTCCAGCATCAATCGGTTAACGAAGAGTATGTCCGCACTTGTTATCTCCCAATTGTCCAGTTTCTTACGTAGATTCCTAACGGAGTAGGGTTGGTTGGCATAGACCCTCCAGTGCCTCTTCATTCCGTGCTGTCTCTTAT
>CAXHFZ010000072.1:0-6451 GCA_964016325.1 uncultured Candidatus Poseidoniales archaeon
TTTCCCATACTTTGAGTGTCGTCAACTCAGACGATCCAACCCTCATTGGAGTCTCGGGAACAGTATTGGACGAGACCAAGAAGACAATACTAATTCGCACTGAGTCCGGTGACTTGACACTGGCAAAAGAAGTAATTACATTCACTATTGACTCAGGAGAGGCCATCGATGGATCCAGAGTTACTCAGAGGGCAGAGGACAGAATCGGGAGGAGATATTAGATGACCGGAATCAGAGATATCGGAGTTGATGTGAATACTCCAACAGGAGAATGGGATGGGGACGATAACTGTCCATTCTATGGAAGTCTGAGAGTCAGAGGACAGATTATCGAGGGCTCGGTCTCCACCACTGGCATGGCAGGATCAATAGTTGTTGAAAGAGAGATTACAAGATACATGAAAAAATACGAGAGGTATGAGAAGAGAACAAGAAGGTACCCAGCTCACCTCCCATCATGCATCGGAGGGGTTGAGGTAGGAGACAGAGTACGCATAATGGAATGTAGGCCTCTTTCCAAAACTGTCAATTTCTGTGTTATAGAGAAGGGGGCATCGATATGAAGGGAATTCCAGGTAGAGTAACAAAGGCTCTACCTTCACAAGCGAAGCTAGAATGTGCCGATAATACAGGTGCAAAGGTCGTTCAGCTAATTACAGTTCTAAACAAGGGTGGTGTTGCTAGGAGGTACCCAGCTGCTGGCGTCGGAGACATGACAAAAGTCACTGTAAAGAGAGGTACTCCTGAGACACGAAGGCAGATGTTCAATGCAGTAGTTATCAGGCAGTCCAGGCCATTCAGAAGAATTGACGGAACATGGGTCCAGTTTGAGGATAATGCCTGTGTTATTACTAACGAACGTGGTGAAGTTCAGGGTTCAGACATCAAGGGTCCTGTGAGCAGGGAGGCAGCCGAGAGATGGCCAAGGATAGCTGCAACCGCGAAACAGATAGTTTAGAGAGGTGTGATTATGACAAGAAGCAGTAAAGCAAGTAAACAGCGCCTCAGTCAATCTGACGCTCCAACTCATGTCAAAAGGAAGAGGATGAGAGCTAGACTAGTCACAGACGATCCAGATTTAATCAATATCAGAACTGTTACTGTCAGGGTCGGAGACGAGATAGAGATTGTAAGGGGAGATTTCGGCCATCCGAATAGCGCCAAAGCAGATACAAGAGGAAAGAGACTAGGTCAGCCTAGGGGAAGGGCCGGCATCGCAGCAAAGGTCGCTAAAGTAGACACCGGCAGTGGCATGATCTTCGTAGACGGCCTTACAATGACTACCTCTGACGGGAAGGAAGAAGCAGTCCCAATCCATCCTTCAAACGTGATAGTTACCAAGCTATTCGAGGGAGATACTCTCAGACTTAAGAGACTCATTGAAAGAACTATTGGAGGCGAAACAGAATGAGTAGTAGCCATATGAAGAGACTAACCATGCCAAGAAGCTGGCCACTTCCAAGAAAGTCTTCAGTTTGGATTCAGAAGCCAAATCCCTGCGGGCATCCTCTCGATCTTTGCATGCCTATGGGAGTAATTCTCAGAGATGTTCTCGGCGTGGCTCAGAATAGACGTGAAGCCAAGAAAATACTACACTCAAAGTTGGTCAAGGTCGATGGAGCTATTGAAACCGATATTGGAAGGGGAGTGGGGCTAATGGACGTACTGACCGTCGGAGATGTCAGTTACAAATGCGTCCTTGACACCAATGGCAAGCTTAGATACAGAACAATACCAGCTAAGGAAGCATCAACCAAGATTTGCAGGGTGATGGGGAAGACCACAATAAAAGGGGCTAAGACGCAAGTTCATCTTCATGATGGCAGGAATTTGCTATTCAACGAGAACCCCGAATATAAGACCGGGGACTCCCTTGTAATCTCCTTGCCAGATCAAGAAGTAAAATCATATCACAAGTTCGAGGAAGGATCAATTGCATACCTTACCGGTGGGAACCATATTGGAGAACTCGCTACCGTGAGGGGCCAAGATATCAAGAGATCGTCCAAGGCCAACGAGGTTCAATTCGATGATTTCGGTACAATCTCAGATTATGTTTTCATCATCTCGGGCGAATCAGACATTCCAATGGGGGATAACTCATGAGTCAGTCAGTAAACCCAATGCGTGCCCCTAGGATCACCAAGGTCACAGTGAACATTGGTGTCGGAGAAGGCGGACAAAGGCTACAACTAGCTGAGAAAGCACTAGAGATGGTTACTGGAATGGTACCTGTTAGGACACTTTCTACCAGCACCAATAGAGATTTAGGAACCAGGAAAGGAGCCCCGATTGGGTGCAAAGTCACTATCAGGGATGAAGAAACAATCAACGCCTTCCTCAAAGACGCATTCTGGGTTCGTCAGCACACTTTGCCAACATACAATTTCGATTCATCAGGAAACCTATCCTTCGGAATCTCCGATTATACAGATTTCCCAGGCCAGAAGTATGATCCAGATGTAGGAATTTTCGGAATGGACGTCAATGTAGTCCTAGAAAGACCTGGTCACAGAGTTTCTAGGAGAAGGAAGAGATCACGAAGGGTTTCTGCCAGCCATCGCGTTGGTCCCGAAGAAGCCAGAGCTTGGTTTACGGCAAGCTATAATCTGAAGATAGTAGGATATGGGGAGGAAGAATAGCATGGCAAAAGATCACGGCGAGAGAATCGGCAGATCTGTCGGATGCAGGAAATGCGGAAGAAAGAGAGGAATGATCAGGCGTCACGGGCTTAGACTTTGCAGGCAGTGCTTCAGAGATATGGCCCCAGAAATAGGATTCAAGAAATATTCATGAGGTGAAAAGATGCAGTACGATCCATTAAGCGACGCCTTCACACGTATTTTCAATGCGGAGCAGGCAGGACACTACGAGGTTTCCGTGAAACCAGCAAGCAAACTACTAGGACAGATGTTGCAGATCATGCAGAAGTCTGGATATGTAGGAGAATTCGAGCGAATCGAAGACGGAAGAGCAGGCTCATTCAGAGTTGAGTTGATTGGCGCCATAAACAGGTGTGGAGTAATTAAGCCACGCCATTCGGTAAAGAGGGCCGATTTCGATAAGTGGGAGTCAAGATATCTCCCAGCCAGAGATTTTGGCTTACTAATCGTCACTACGAATCAAGGCATAATGGACCACTATGCAGCAAAAAAGGAGCGTGTCGGAGGACGTCTTTTAGCATACATTTTCTAAGGAGTTGATTTTCATGCCTAAGTTAGATCAGATAATCCATAATGTCGCCCTCTCAGAGGGTTCCAGAGTAAGTATTGAAGACAATTCAGTAACAATATCCAGTGGAGGTAAAACCATTACACGAGAATTCAGGCACCCAAAGGTTACAGTAAGTAGCTCCGAATCAGCAATCCTAGTCGCCTGTGATCTTCCGCGCAGAGCTGACAAGGCCATAGCTGGAACATGGGCCGCCCACCTCAGGAATATGGTCAGGGGTGTAGAAGAAGGATTCGAGTATAAGCTACAAGCAGTCTACAGTCACTTCCCCATGACTCTGAAGGTCGAAGGGAACAAGATGGTAATCAACAATCTCTTCGGAGAAAAGGTACCGAGAGTAGCTAAACTCCCCTGGAGTCCTTCAGATGTTGAAGTCAAGGTCGAGAATAAAACCGATGTAACTGTCAGCGGAGTCGATAGGGAGAAGGTTGGCCAAACCGCGGCAAATATCGAGCGCGCTTGCAAGATAAGAAAGAGAGACAGAAGGGTATTCCAAGACGGTATTTACATAGTTTCAAAGGGGGCATAGAATGACTGAAGAATTCGAGACAATGACTGTACCTGAGTTGAAGGAACTGCTCAGGGAGAAGGGACTAAAGGTCGGAGGAAAGAAATCAGAGCTAATTGAAAGGCTATCCGAGAACTCCACGGTAACAAAAGATCCGATCGATACTCCGGACTCTTCTTCAGTGGATGATTTGGAGGATTCAGAATTCATGGATGATGAAGACTTCGAGGACGACTTCTTCGATGAAGAAGATGATTGGGATGACCTGCACACTGCGCGTCAAAAGCCAGTCCTTGATGAAGAGACAGTCGCGGCTCTGTCTTTCAGAGCCAAGCAGAAGAAAAAACAACCAGCCTTCAGAAGACAAGAATGGTATAGGTACAAGAGACTGTCAAGGTCCAGCTGGAGAAAGCCAAGCGGACTCCAATCTAAAGTCAGACTAAACAGGAAATACAGACCGCCAATGGCACGAATAGGATATCGCAAGATTTCCTCCGTGAGAGGACTTCATCCCTCAGGTTTCGAAGAAGTAATGGTTCACAAATCCAGTGACTTAGATGGATTAGATCCAGAAACACAAGCTGTAAGAATCGGCGCTAGAGTAGGAAACAGAAAGAGATTAGACATACACGATAGAGCAAACTCACTCGGACTAAGGATACTCAATCAAAGAAAAATCGAGAGAAAGGGGGACCTCTGATATGATAATTACGAATCAAAGGAGAATGGCCGCAGCAATTCTCTCTCAAAAGGAAGGAAGACCGGTAGGGATTCATAGGATTTGGATTGACCCAGACTACCTAGATGAGGTTATCTCAGCAGTCCAGAAGGACGATGTTAGGAGACTAATTTCTGATGGCATAATCAAGGTTAGACCCATCAAGGGCACTAGTCGGACTAGAGCTAGGAAGGCAGCTATACAGAAGTCCAAGGGAAGAAGAAAGGGACACGGATCAAGGAAGGGAAGCTCAAATGCCAGGGCACCTAAGAAAGAGAGATGGATGAGGCTAATTAGGTCCCAGAGGAGGGAGCTTAAAGAATTCAGAGAGGACGGAACACTAACTAGATCCCAATACAGATATTACTACAGAAAGGCTAAGGGAGGTTCTTACCGATCTATTGCCCACATGAAGACAAATATGGAACTCGATGGGATTAAAATCGGGGGTGAAAACTGATGGCATATGGTAAAAGTCAGAGATTGAGGCCCAAGCGCCGACGCCAAGGAAAAACAGATTACCATAGGAGATTGAGACTACTCAGGAGCGGTGCCCCTAGGGCAGTCGTCAGAGTTTCCAACACCCAGGTAATTTGTCAACTAGTTTCTTACAATCCTAGTGGAGATGCAATCTTACATTCGGTAAATGGAAAGTCGCTCACTGATTCCTATTCATGGCCAGAGGACGCTTCCAAGAAGTCAATTCCAGCTTGCTACGTGGCGGGTTATGCACTCGGCAAGAAGGCAATATCTGCGGGCAATCATGAAGCTGTTCTAGACATAGGATTGGCAGCATCTTCCCCAGGAAGTAGGGTTTTCTCCGCTCTTAAGGGTATGATTGATGCCGGTCTTGACATCCCTCATGGAACTTCTGTCCTTCCAAGTGAGGAGAGGCTGAGTGGCAAACACATAGACGACTCACTATCATCATCAGTGGAAGCATCCATTGAAGCAATAGAGGGGGCACACAAATGAGCGAAGAAGAAATCCAAGAATCTGGTATGTCTGAGGAAATCACACTCGCCCCTGGACTTGCCCAGGCATTCGAGTCATCTGATGATGGCGCCGGAGAGAGGGGAAGGAGAAGAGGAGGTCCAGATCCACTCGCGGCACTAAGGACATGGCAACCAAGGACTAGACTAGGTAGAATGGTCATGAACGGTCAAATACTGACCTACGAAGAGGCACTCTCTACAGGACTTCCAATTAGAGAAGTGGAAATCGTAGACGCGCTTCTTCCAGATATCACTGACGATGTTCTAGCCGTCAATATGATTCAGAGAATGACAGATTCAGGAAGGAGGGTCAGATTCAATGTGTTGTGTGCTGTAGGAAATGGTGATGGATATGTTGGACTATCTGTCTGTAAAGGAAAGGAAGTCGCTAGCACAATAAGAAAGGCCATCGATAAAGCAAAGCTCAACATGATTCCAGTCATGAGAGGGAACGGCTCTTGGGAGTCCTCGGAAGGGCCTGGTACTAGTGTTCCTTTCATGGTAACTGGAAGGTCTGGATCGACTAGAATCACCCTTATGCCAGCCCCTGCAGGAAAGGGGCTTGTCATTGGCGACTACGGAAGAAGAGTTCTCACACTTGCCGGCGTGACTGATGTCTGGTCTAGATCCTCAGGACAGACTCGTACTACCATTAATTTCGCTAAGGCGACTTTCAACGCCCTAGTCCAACTGAACAGGACAAGGCTTACCGAGGGAGCTAACAGGCGTCTCAGTATTATCAGAGGGAGGGAGTTAAGTTGAGCTTTCTTGTAATCAGGGCCAGAAGTGATCGTGGCGTGACACGTAAAATCCGTGAAACCATGGCCATGCTAAATCTTACCAGGGTAAACCACGCTACCATTGTTATGGACAACCCCTCTTACCGTGGAATGCTACAGAAATCAAAGGATTACATCACATGGGGCGAAGTGGATGCAAAGACAATAGAGAAGCTGATCAAGGAGAGGGGAAGGATGTCAGGCGATAAGCCAGTAACCG
>CAXHFZ010000073.1:0-6391 GCA_964016325.1 uncultured Candidatus Poseidoniales archaeon
CTCTATGGACTCATCAAATGCATTGGTTGCTGCATCCAGCATAGTGGAAAAGGTAACTAGGGATGTTACCATGCAAAAATTATCCAAAGATATTGGCATTGACTTAGGTTCTGGATATCCCTCTGACCCAAAAACTAGATCGTCGATAAATGAGTTGATTACTGGAAAAAACCCACACGACTGCCTGAGATGGACATGGTCCACTGTGAGAAGAGCGTGGGAGGAAATGTATGGTACCTCCGTACCAATTAGACATCCTAACAATGGTAATTCTTCTCAAACTAATATTCAGCATTGGATAGAGGGCAATCACAAATAGGGGTGGCTGATGTCGTTGGTGCGTGATAAATGAAGATGAGTGGGGGCCGGGGATATTCTCTGCTATACGCAAGTATGCTCTGCAGAACGCGGTAGAATACAATGGGTCTGGCAAATCTGGTAGTGTACTGGGAAGGCTACTTTCAGAATTTCCTGAGTTGAGAGGGAATGCAAAAGATCTTGTTCCCATAATTTCCATGCAGGTTAATGAAGCAAATATGTTAGCCAATAATCACGGCCTAGGCCATATTAGAGAGATTCTCAAGGAGACTAATCCAGAGGCCCTAAACCGTGAAAAACAGAAGAAGAAGGTGGGACTGCCTGATATTGAGGTCACGGATGGAAAAAAGGTAATTTTGAGGTTTGCCCCAAACCCAAATGGGCCATTATCCATAGGTCATTCAAGAGGAGTTGTAATTAACTCAGAATTTGCAAAAAAGTATTCTGGCAAGGTTATACTTCGATTTGATGATACGGATACAAAGGTTAAGCCGCCATTAGACTCTGCTTATTCTATGATCGAGGAAGAGTTTGAGTGGATTTCTGGGATGAAACCAGATTTAGTCATTAGGGCTAGTTCTAGAATGGAGATATACCTAGAGTCTGCTGAGGAGATGATTTCACAGGGTATCTGTTATGTCTGCAGGTGTTCGGCTTTAGAATTCAAAGAGCTTCGAGACTCAAAGGAAGCATGTAAATGTAGAAGCAAGAAGGCTGAAGACAGCATTCAAGAATGGAAACTGATGCTTTCAGGAGATATTGTTGAAGGCGATGCCGTTGTTAGAGTGAAGACTAATCTTGAGCTTCCCAATCCTGCACTCAGGGACTGGCCAGCATTACGAATCCAGCATAATACTCACCCGATAGTAGGAGATAAATACAAGGTTTGGCCATTATTAGATTTTCAGAGTGCTGTGGAGGATCACCTACAAGGGGTAACTCACATTGTAAGGGGCAAGGACCTAATGGACAGTACCAGAAAGCAGAAACTCCTGTATGAACTCCTTGGCTGGGATTATCCCGAAACACTGTACTGGGGAAGGGTGAAGTTACTGGGCTTTGGTGGATTCTCTACTTCATCAATCAGGAAATCCATAGAAGACGGAGATTTCTCTGGTTGGGATGATCCCAGATTACCTACTGTGTCCGCGCTAAGGAGAAGGGGATTTTCACCTCAGGCTCTGAGAGAGTTCTGGATAGAGTTGGGTTTGACCCAGAAGGACATTTCAATACCAATGGAAAGTATAGAGTCTAAGAATTCGAAGATCGTAGATAGATATTCGGAAAGAAGGTCATTTATCGAGAATCCAAGAGAGCTGGAGCTGGTAGGAGACGTAGGTGATATGGGGCTGATTTCAATCAAAAGGCATCCGGATATCCCAGAAATGGGAGTTAGAGAGTGGGATCTGGGAACTAGATCGATATTTATTTCTGAAAATGACTATTCAGAGGGATTGGTTAGGCTGAAAGACTATGCAGATATTGACATAAAGGGAGGTAGTGCATTTATTGTCTCCAAGGAAAAAACTGCCAATCTACCGATAATCCATTGGGTTTCTTCAAAGAACTCTACAGAAGCCAAAATCATAATCCCCCGCGACGGTGAGATTGTTTGTGCAGAGGGAGTAATCGAAAATATTGAAATTTTAACAGGTCAATGTCTTCAGCTTGAGAGGATGGGTTTCGCAATGGTCGAAGAAATCTCAGAAAGTAATAGAGTCTCATTGATATGGCTACACGGGTAATCTTAGGTTCGGGCAAAATTGACTTTGTTTCGCCCTCGGAAGGGTTGAGTTCAAGATGTTCAACGTGATGTCGACATCATGGGCGTACGCAATAGGATTGTCCCCGCCTCTATCGTATTGGTTTTTTTGTTGACCATTTTAGGGCCGGTCGTCAACGTCTCAGCACAAGAGGGGAGCTGTTGCTCGGAAGAAAATTTTGAGTTATTCTTGAAAGGAGACCCAGATTCTGGCATACTTACTCCATTTGAGTCCGAAACCGATGAAGGAAATTCCAAACTAGTGAATCAAGTTCTGCAACCCATTGAGGTTGGAGCATGGGGGGTAGATTGGGGCGTTGATGGGGAATATCCCTCTGGAGACTGGGAATTCAACATCCACTATGAGGTCCAAGGTGCGGTCGGGGTTAATATCAACATAACAGTTGAGGTCAGGATTGGCGGGTCTTTCTATGAAGGAGGGACCTCTGGAATAGAGCCTTATCTTACAGGCGAAGGAGACGTTCAATCAGTAATCAGTGTGGAATCAGGGGATGTTCGAGAGGATGACGAGGTAGAAGTGAGACTTATTGTTCAGTTATTGGGATTCAATCAACCCGGGGACGACTCTGGTGTAATTTTCCATTGGGGTAGCAATGATAAAGCGTCCAGTATATCGGTTAAACTCCCGCTAGTGGAGATTGAAATGAAGGAGGCTAGCGTAAGTGGGAATCTTGTATATTTCCCCATTCTTCTATCTTCTGGATTCGACGACAGGATGTGGTCATCATCCTCGGGTACTTTTGAGGTTCAGAATGTAGCGGTAACAGATAAGCCAGTGGCCACACTAGTAGAAGGGGGTGTCGAAGTAACATTCGTATGGAGTCTGCCTGCAGGAGTAGATAGTGGGTCTTTCTTAGCTGAATTCACACTAGAGCCCCAGAATGGATTACAGATCAGTGCAAACATGTCTCATTTCATAGAAGCCGGAGATGACGATGGGGGAGGTGGATCCTGGTATCCTGCCAGTGAGCCCCTTAGAACAGGTGGGTCAGCGATACTAGTTTCAATAGACGCTGATTGGGATGGAAGCGAGGTTAGTAAGGATGTCTCACTAGAGTTTGATGGCTCTATGTCGCAGTGGATGAGGTGGGGCCTAGACAACATTGGCAACTCCAGTCTTGGCTCCAGTAGTTGGTGGAGAAATCTAAACTCGTACTCAGATTCTGTACCTGACTCGGATTTCAATAACAAAATGGTAGATAGTTCCGAGTTAATGGCGCTTACAGGATATCTGAGAGGGTCAAACGCTGATTTGAGATCATTTCTTTCAAATGGACTATTCATTGAATCTGAGTCGGTAATCGGTGTTGACCCTATCGAATTGGGGCCAACTGAGATATCGATCGATCTTGGGGGAACGAGTGGTTTCAGTTCAGAAACTGTAACGATAAAAATCTCTACCTCTTACCCAGTAATGGAAGGAGACAGGCAACTACTAATCGAGACCTTCGCTAAGTCTACCGCTGAAGAGTACTGGACAGAAATCTCGGTTGATGCTACTCTGCAGGGATCTATGCTCACCGATATAGGAATTGTCACAGCGAGTGGGGTTGACTACTCTCATAGGAGGTGGATTGTATCTGAAACCCTATCCGTGAAGAGTACAGATCTAGATGTCGAAGAGTCATTTAGAGTAGAGTTCGTGCCAACAGGAAATGGGCTATTCAGTGTTTTATTGGGATCCGGAATGATGGTATTGGTACTGAGCTTATCCATAGGCTTGGGAATGACTATGACCAGGAATAGAACAAGATTCCCCACTATGATTACGGTCACAGCTCTTGGGGTGCTCTCTTTTGGAATTTATTTCCTTGGGCTTCCGATGCAGATGGTCCTTGGAGTGGTGGCATTTAGCCTTCTACTTGTACTGCCAATCTCTTTGCTCTCTCCTAAACTTAGGAGTGATGAGAGCAGGGGCCCCAACTATCCCCGAATTAGTTGTCCCTCTTGTGGGATGAGTGTTGCTGTAGAGTCAGACGTTCGTCCTCTAAGAATAAGCTGTAGTGGTTGTGACAGTGTAATTAGAATAGAAGAGTGACTAGAGTCTGCCCAATCTAAGAAGCATATCTATTGCTTCGGATGTAGCTATCTTAGGATTTCTGTTCTTCCAGATTATTGAGGAAGCCCTTATTTGGCTAGCTAAATCAACTTTCCAACCAGAAGCTAGGATACAGTTCCATACTATCTCCTCTAGTCTAGATGTAGAGGGGGATGTGGAATCGAGAGCCCCTCTACAGAGGTGCGATAGAGATCTTGCCCTTCCTTCCTCGCCCATGGAGTCCCATCTGCCTGAAATATCAATCAACGAATTTTCATCTATGAAATCCAAACTTTCCACATTAGGACTGGGGACCTCAGGTAGTGGGACTACCCTTATTGTGCCCTCTAAAGTAAGCAATTCCTTCAAGGAAACATAGACCGGATCATATGTCATATCCATACAAGAGTGAATCCAATTACCAGATATCGCCCATGGCCTAATTTTCCTAACTAATACTCCCGACGGAGATATCGATTGAGCAATTGAGTGACACATGGCGACTGTAGTAAGTGGCCCTATCTTGTCATCTCCCAGATGTCCAGATAATGCGGGCGACAATGTTTCACTTATCGATAATATATTTTTCTCATTGTCCCACGAAACTCCTTTTTCGTCTCCTTTATTGTGAACGACAATTGAGTTTTCAGGAACGGAATAATCGATATTACCGATTCTTCTCCTGTATGGTAAATTAGAGTCAATAAACGAGGCCTCGAGAGGCGCTATTGATAGTGCTCCCAGTAGATTAGCATCTGAAATTATGGAAATTCTTTGACCTTTTTCCATTAGTTGCGATATCCCTGTTCTAATTTTCTCTTCAACACTCGTGAATAAGTCAGTGGAAATGAGGTCCCTCATAACTAGTGTGAGAAGTTTGTTAGATTTGTATCGTGAGGGTTATTCTACAATCAGTCTCAACTGATCCCTCTTGTACTGCCAATCTGCATCTAGTTTGTTTACACTTTTGTAGTAGCTGGCTAGACGCCTTATCTTTGATTCACATAGCTCCAGCTGCCTACGATTATGCTTATCCTTAGGATTATTTCCGAGGTGATCGATGAGTCCCTGAGCCCTTCTCATCAGATTCATCATATCCTCCGGGTAATTTGGAGAGATGCCATTTCTTGACAGAATTTGAGAAATTCTCTCACCCGTAGCTAGACGAACATCGGGAACTGCGAATTGATCTCTCAAGATTGTACCTATCATAGCATTTGAGTGACCCTCCTTGTTGAGATCTAAAATGTGGGACTCGATGACTTTCTTATCCGATTCCGACCAACTTGGAACCTCAGTAGTAAATGGCTTTGATGATCCGCTGGTGCCTTTTCCACCAGAGTGCATGCGTGACATAACAGAATCCCTGGGAGCCGCGACCTGCTCTTCCTCTTTAACCACTACGTAAATACGGTAGCTTATTTTTTACAATCTATGGCGTGCTTTTGCGAGCCTTCCGGGGCCAGATGGCCATTCCCAACCGGGTGCTACTGCTCTAGCACTTCCTACTAGTACCCCATCTTGAGTTACCATAATTTCTTCCCCCAATCTAATTTCACCGGATACAGACTCTAGATTTGTTGGGAATATGTCTCCCTTCCAATCGTGGTTTTCCAAGATACTGACCGTTGGAAAGCATCCACTATCGTGGAGGAGTGGAAGTGACTTCTTAGAGAACGCGAATCTCCCATCTCTCGGGTTCCATCTGGCTAGTTGCCCTCCATCTCTAGTGATACTCAGTATTGGCAATCTGCCAGAAACTGTACTTCCCTCTAGCCAAGAGTCTGTGCCGTGTATAAATCTGGACCTTGATTTCATTACCTCAATCCTATGTTGCTTCTCGGATTTATCTGCCAGATTCATACCCTCGATGGATTTCAAAACAGATTTCCTTAACTCGTCTAGTGATTCCTTAGACCCAGCTGTTCCTCTTCTTGTATTATGGCATACAATTCCCTCTATGGAGACATCGATTCCAGAATGATTGATTATCTCGCTGTAACCTACCCTCTCGCAAACGTCCGTAATCATTGAGTTTACCATCTCTAGTTCGTCTGCATCCCAGTCGCCAGTAACAGGTATGTCATAATGTGCCGCGGGCCACAGATCCTCCAATTCTCGCGGAACTAGCCCAAGAGGAGAAGTAACCATCATTTGATGCGCCCTATTGCTGGGAATATTTCTTATGAAGCGATGATGACTTTGAGAACTGTCTCTTATACACATCTGACGCTGCCGACGAATGACGTCGT
>CAXHFZ010000074.1:0-6367 GCA_964016325.1 uncultured Candidatus Poseidoniales archaeon
GCCACCCAATGATGCCAAAAATAGCATTGCTACTGGGGAAAGAGAGAATAGGAATACTATGAGGATAGTTAGTCTGACGACAGGGTGATAGTACCTGTGTCCTTTGCTTGAGAAAAGACCGTAGACATGGTGTCGGAAAATCGCATAGTTCCTTACCCACCTAGGTCCTAGTGAGCCTCTCCATGGACGATATGTCTGTTCATATATCGAGCCCTTAACTTCGGCTTTCTGTGCCACTGAGGCCTTTGCCTCATCATCTCCATCTCCGGATCCAAATGCTGATTCCATCCTGGTTGTGCCACCAGATATATCAAGCTCTGAAGTCACAGCCCCTCACCCATGTGGTCGGAAGTCATCAAGTCTCTTGTTTCCCTCACTTCTTCGCCTAGCTTATCCATTATAAGAAGAAAAATATCCTCTAAATCTGGCTCGTACTCTGTCATCTTCCTAACTTGAACTCCTGCTTTGGCCGCTGAAGAAAGAATCTCGGTATATGTATCATCATCTATCTTAGTGACCCTCATATTTCTTCCCATCCTCCTGACAGAAAGACCTCTTGAGGACAGTTCAGTTTCCATCTGAGATGCCCCTCCCCAGACTGAGATTTCTATTTCCTTCTCCACCTGTTTGACCATATCGTCTATACTCCTGTGAACGACTATCTTGCCTTTGTGAATCATCACAATCCTATCACATACAGTTTCCACATCGTCCATTACATGACTACTCATCAGTACTGATCTTCCACCTTCCATCACGGTTTTTCTTAGGGTCTGTAGCATGAATTCCCTAGCCCTCTGATCTAATCCATTAGTCGGCTCATCGCAAATCAGAATCTCCGGATCGTGTATTAATGCGCAAGCTAATTTAGCAGCTTGCTTCATACCTGTACTAAAGGTCTCGATTTTTCTGTATCTTTGATCCTTCAGTCCTACGTATTGCAGTACTTCATGTGCCCTCTGGGTAGCAGCATCAGGGTTCATCCCCAATAACTCACCAGAATACCTCACTTGGTCAATCGCAGTGAGACCGGGGTCAAGAGAGTCATATTCGGGCATATATCCAATCTTTGAACGTATCAATTCTCCTTCAGTCGATATATCGTACCCCAATACTTTTCCAGAGCCAGAGGTTGTCTTTATGAGTCCCAGTAGACATTTGAAAAATGTCGATTTACCCGCTCCATTAGGACCCAGAATGCCAATAGCACCATGTGGGATGTCTAGACTAATATCATCTAGAGCTAGGTGTGGACCATACATTTTCCTGATTGAGCGTGCCGTTATCAGCATCTCATCGACTGGATCAGAGACCATGCATAACACCCGACTCCCGTAGGGAGTCAATAGGTCCTCTAGAAGGCACCACTTGAATTAATCCCCGAAAACACCAATTAGAGATAGTTGATTATATGGCTCACTTTTTTAGGCACCCGTCTCTAACTTTAACCGCGATTCCCTTCTTGAAACTAGCCATCTCCAATGTTGTTGAAGTGGGTACTCCATGAGCTATCAAATTCCCTTCTTGGGAGACTACCACACAAGGTTGTCCGGGAGTTATGTGGGGATCGGCACCAATTATGTAGCCATGCATTACGTTACGTCCATCTCCTACGAATGGTATCGCTTCTTCGGAAATCACCACTCTTGGTATGCCAGGATAGTCTTCCTCATCAGAAGAGTCTTCTTCATCAAATAAATCTGGGATACCTGGGTTTAGTGAATAAAGAACCCTTGCCCCTTCTGAAGTCAGGGAGATACCCCCATCCTTCAATCTTGGAGATAGTACGTGTTGCCCATTGAAACTAACATTCACCATCCTATCAGTATTGGATCTTCTTGCTTCCATTTTCTCCGAAACTTCGCAGAGTTTCTTTGGGTGAACTCCACAAAAAACTGATACTTTGTCAACAATAGAACACCTGTCTAGCCATGTTCTTATCTTACTGATTTTTTCAGAAGATTCTTCTAACATCTTTGGTGATGAAGTTATGATTGGAATTTCCTCAAGCCCAAGATATGAAACATCTCCATAGGAATTGCTCTGATCGGGTTCAACAGACCAGATAGAGTCAGGGCCATCAAAGTGACAGAAAGGAGAGACGTCTTCAAAGGAATAGGGGATCGGCCCCAAGGGTGTAGCTACCAAGACTACTGTCCTGGGATTCTCGATTAGATTATCGACTATAGAGCCAAGAGCGCTTTCTCGCCATGGAGGTGGAGAGTTATGGATTATCAGGACTCTTTCTGGAGGTCCAGAGCTACCATCCCACCAGGACCCAGGTAGACGCCACCTCAGTGAGATCAAGGCAAGAAGATGGAGTATATGTGGCCTGAAACCTATATCCTCAGAAAATGGCTCTCCCCCTTTCCTGATGGGATTTGTAGAAGCCATGAGCTCCAGAAGTGTTGAGCCGACTTCTGAATCATCGAGCTCTTCGAGTTGGTCCAAGACCCATTCGAAAGCCTCCCTGAGCCTAGGGGAAGCATGGCTTCTTACCTCTGCTAGTTTCCAAATACTTCCATCCCTGATCGCCTCCCTACACCTAGCTAGTTCGGCCTGAGTAACCTCTAGATTATGATGTGCCAGAATCTCTGACCTTCTTTCTTTAGACATCTCCAGAACCATTTTTGGAGTCTTTCCAAAGAGTGCGGTAGATGTTACTGGCCACTCATTCAAACCTTGTATCTTTACCGTTCCCTCGGGAGTGAGTATTCTATCGTCACGAGCGAATAGTGCGTATGCGGCACTATCGAAGAAATCAACCCCCAAGGCCACAGATAGTGGGAAGAGAAGTGGATGTCCGCAACCGAACATGTGTATTGGCTTATCGGGAGGTATTTCCGATCTTGCGGCCAATATAATTCCGAATAACTCTAGATATCTCTGTTGTTCCATCAGGGGAACGATGCCACCTATTGGATGTACTGCAAATGTCTTCCCTGAATCTTGTACTTGACTCATTAAACTCGCAGATTCAGCTCTTAGATCGTGATACAGTCCTCCTTGGATTGGTCCATTGAGTAATATATCCTCTCTTGCTTCAAGCAGGGATATATTTGCTCTGTCGAAGGTCTCATCTACTGCATGTTGAATTTGATCTCTACTCATATCTGGTCTTCCGAAAACATCCAACATAGTTCCCACATCAACTCCGATTTCTCTTTGGAATGAAACAATATCTTCAGGTGAAACCTCAACATCCCCGTAGACATACGACTGAAAGGTTCCTGAGTCGGTTACTATTGCTCCGGGAAAATCCAATAGTTTGTGAATTCCATCCGATTTAGCGATAACGCTAAGCTTCTCATGTTTCCAAATCACGTAGGAATTTGTTATCAGAGCTTCGATACCGTACTTGTCCCACATTTCCCTCGGTTCTATGGTCCGTAAATTTGGGTTAACTACGGGAAGTAACATTGGAGTGGTGACCACTCCATGACGAGTGTGGAATTTCCCAATTCTAGCAGCGCCATCCCTACTGGTTATCTCGAACTTACCCCAGTCTTGGGGTCGGCAGGATTCCGGTTCACGGTTCAAGTCCATGGTTGTGGGTATGAGTTTCCGTCATCAACCCTCGCCAAATCTGGACACCACATACATGCTGACTTTTCCATTCTCCAGTTCCATTCTAACTTCGTCCCCGTTATTGATTCCCTGAATCGGATCATTTCCAAAACTGTGTGCATATGGAGTCCCAAGAAGGGAGGCGGCTGGTAGAGTCAGGGGGCATACATCTCGATTGATTATTGCCAATGGCCCCACTCCTGTGTAAATTAGCCCCATTAAGACGAACGGGGCAACAGTAGAACCTGATCCCTTAGGGTATATCAGAACCTTATCTGCAATTTTTATACCATCAAGAGGGTGTCCTGGCTCTTCTATTACTCCTGAATCTCTATTCACGTATCCCAAATATGTAATTGGTACGTCCGTAACGAGAGCCTTTCCTGTGATCGACCATTTACCCTGACTAGGTATTCCGAGACCTTCAGTAGAAAAATCTCCCTTAGCAACATGTTTGGAAGATTTGGACTTCTTGACTTTTCCGGAGGAGAGTGTGGGCCTTTCACCGTTGATGAGTGAAGGGTCAAACGCATGGGACACACAGTCTCCGATTTTAGCCACGCTAGTGGGCATCTTGTTCAGTCCACTGGTCAGATAATGCTCTGCCTTTAGCGAGTTGGTCAGCAAGTGATTGTACCGAGAACGGTTGTAAGGGGTCACTTCGGGACAAGTGTCCCTCAGAACCAATGCCCCTCCCTCCTCTAGGATGTCCAGCGTTCCATCCGCCTCTATCAAATCGTAATTATGAGCGCTCATGAAGACCCAGAGTCTGTGATCTGGTATTTTCTCACCTAATTCCATTCTCGAACGCATGAACGCGGCGGTTGTCCTGGCTTCTCCAACACTGGCCTGGGGACATCCGATGACTACCAAATCCACCTTTCCCTTAGGAGACAAATCACGATATCTTTCAGACAAATCTGATTCTTTGAAGTTCAGTATTCCTTCATATGATTGAACCGTTGGCGGGTCAGGGGTTAGCCCGTCAGCCCACAACATTGGACATCCGTAATTAGCCGCCGCCGCAGTCAATGCTTTTTTCATCTCAAATGTTGCATTAGGAAGTCCACTAATCCTTGGCATCGGACCCCAGGGAAGATTCCATTCGGGTTTGATTTGTTTGCCTATCCAATCACCTAGTATGCTCCAGTCGGTTATATCTTCCATGTCACACTCTACTTGAACGAATATGTTCGGGATTCTATTCTCATCCATGTGTAAGCCCCATTTGGGAGCCCAACCAGTCAGGGCTGTCGCCAAGGCGGAAAGTCCGGATTCCCTATTTGTCACCAGTGAAGTGTAGGAATTAGAGAAGCAAACAGCATTTGATTCGGCCCATGAGCCGATTCCGGCCACGTCTTCTATTCCCCTGTCATAGGGGGTACATGAGAGGGTAGCTTCTATTCCGAGTTCTGAATATGAGTGTACGATTTCGAATTGTTGCTCTAGGAAATCTGGATAGTCTATACCCATCTCGTCCATCTTCTCATGATCGCAACCTGCAGAATTCAGAGTTGTTGGTATGGCTACCTTTCCCATAGGATCCCCAGATAAATCTGCTAAGAATCTCCTAAGTCCATGTCCGCCTGTTATCACGCTAACTCCTGAGACATGCGCATTACTTACCCTGACGAATTCACCGGCCCCAGCTGTTGAAGCCAAATCCACAACCAACCTAGCTGCCTTCTGCTTAGTGGGGCCGTGCTGGCCAATGAGCATTGAGTTCAATTCTGAAGGGACGTCCACATATGGTGACACGGTGGAAGCACCTTCAAGATTAGGTGTGAATGAGAAAATTGACTGTGATATAACGATATTTCTACTACGGTGGAGAACTCGATATTATTTACTAATCCAGTCTGGGTTATCACAATATGAGTGACCTTATGTCAGGATTTATTTCTACTCGTCATACCATATCACAATGGCCCAAACGGTGATATAATGAAAATTGAGAAAATTTACGGAATTTATCATGCAGATGGGGGAATCATTGGGGAGCTCTCCTATGTCTGGGGAAAGATTACTGGAACAGCACATTGTTCACTTTGTGACATAACACACAAGGGAATCTCTCTGAAGAGAGACTGGAAAGCTTTCACTAATGGCCTGGACGTAGAATTCGAGCTTCTGCATTTGAATGAACAAACTCAGGTGCTCGCTAATTTTACTGCTGGTAAGACTCCCTGTGTAGTTGGGGAGGAGTCGGGTGAAATGAAGATACTCATCGACGCGGAAAGTCTGGAAGGATGCAATAAGTCAGTTAGCTCGTTCGAGAGTACCTTGATGTCTTCTTTGGGGCTAGAAAGATAAACTACAAACTCAATGGTGGTAGGAGATATATGGCAGGTAAAAAGGATAAGAACACAGCTACTTCGGGTGTGCAAGATAAAATAGTCCCTGAAAGGGTCGTAGACGGCCTTCCTACAATGTACTGCTTTGAGACTTGTCCATTCTGCTTCAAGGTCAAAGCGCTTCTAGGTAGTAGGGGAATAGAGTACTCAAAGGTAGAAGTTGATCCTACTTTCAAGACACAGTTGAAATGGTCAGAATGGAGCGCTGTACCAGTTTTTGTCGATATCGATGGAACTCAAGTTAACGATTCCAATTACATCTTACACTACATTGACAGCAAGGATTCCTGTAGTTTCCCACGAGCGGGAGAAGACCCTGAACAGGATGAATGGATGGATTTCTCCAATTTAATTCTCGGAAAGTCGATTGTTGCAGTCATATACAAGTCATACATAACGTCCGTACAAGCCTTAGATTATGTCACTAAAATTGACAACTTCTCATT
>CAXHFZ010000075.1:0-6231 GCA_964016325.1 uncultured Candidatus Poseidoniales archaeon
CTTGCTGTGACCACGCCTCAATAATTCGTACTGCAGTGTGTGTTTTTCCCGTTCCGGGAGGGCCCTGTATCAGAGTCAGCCTCTGTTGTGTCGCTGCAAAGGCGGCTTCACGTTGTGGTTTATTCAACGAACTATCTAAGACAAAGCTTCTTCCTCTAACCCCCCCGAGTTGTGGTGGTAGTGAAGATGTACCTGATGGGTCATGTACAGACCCTAGGAGCAAGTCTCTCATAGGAACCCCTCCTTCCTCTTGGAAGATTGAATTTAGAGAATCTCTCATTCTGTCATATGCTATCCTATTAGCACCTCTGTCCATTCTCCATGTGTCCTTCCTGAGGTCAGAAGGGATCTCTTTGAGTACAACTCTGATCGAATCTCTTCGACGATCACTAACTATGGCCTCGATAGGCTTCTCCGAAAGAGGATCACCACGACTCAGCATTACAATATCTCCCTGCCTAAATCTATGCTGTCCGAGATCAGACCTACTCTTTCGCCTTAGTTTGACTATTCGCTGGTCGAAAAGCCAGCCATCTGGTTTCGCAATTAAATCGAAAAGAGCCAATCCGTTTGAGACCAGTCTCTCTTTAGACCAGTCACGGAGCCTCTTTTCAGTAGCATGTAGCTCATCGTCAAGCTCCCAGCGAATCAATTTCTGATAGAGCTCATGATGATCCTGACTCCTTTTGAATCGACCACGACGATCTTCAGAATCCCCATCCACATGCTTCCGTAGCACCGGACCTTCATCACTATTGCCAGAGAATAATGACAAATTCCCACCGAGCATTATCGCTCATGTCCCCGTGAGGATTATACGATGAGTTTCGGGGAATGAAGAATAGGGACGGGATGCGTTAGTGTTTGATAGGTTCAAATTCAATAGAAAGCCAGTCGACAATACCATCGAGTGTCCCCTATGTCAAGAAAAGAATCCCGAGGATTCAGAGATCTGTTCAAGATGCTCTTACCAGCTGAAAATGGCATCGCACCAACAAGCAAATAATGTCGATAAGGAAGAAGCTACAGAACTTTTTGACGAATTACTCTCAGATTTTGAGGAGGACGAAGAAGAGGAGATAGTGGACTGGTCCAGAACCACATTCACAATGGATGATGTAACAATAGATGTCAAACAGTATGGTAGCGATGATTCAGTAGTTACCAAGCAGAAACCCAGCTTCGCATTTACTGTTGACAAACCCGCACCAATCGAAGAGGAGGAATACGAGGATTACGAACTAACTCCCGACGACGCTCCTGAGTTTGTTACGAAGTTCGAAATACCAGAAGCCGAGGAAGAGGGACTAGAAGAGATACCCTTACAACAAGTGGACTTGATTAAGCCAACCTCGGAATCATCAGAAGATGTAGAAATAGTCTCTGCCGAGGAAATACCGGAAGCTGTTGAGGACGAGAAAGAAGAAACGGTCCCTGAGCCCAGTAAGGATATTGTAATCGATGAGAAGTTATCTGAGAATGCAGAGTTACTCCCTAGTCCCCCGACAGATCTCCCTCCTCTCAGAGAAGTGAAAATCGATCCGCCCGTAGTTGATGATGACCAAGAGCCTATGCCCATACCCCCTCCTCCAGATCTCTCAATGGTCGACTCCAAGCCTCATGTTGACTCTAAGAAAGAGAATATTTGGCCATGGGCCCAGCAAGAAGAGTGGTCTGGAAGAGACGTGGCCCAGAAGGTGAAGTCTGCTATGGAAGCCGCGAAATCGAAAAATATCGCTCAAGCGACAGTCATACTGGATGAGGTCGGCCCACATTTAGGTGACAGAACGAGGCTAGTCTATCCAATTGGCGCTCTTTTGCAGAGAATGGGAAGGGCCCAAGCTGTAGACAAATTGTTAGAAGCAGCACTCAGAGTATATCCTGAAGACGATGCAGTTTCTAGTGCCAAAGCAAAATTGAGGCCATGACTCATCTCCGCAGAGATGATGCGATAGGCCCTTTTCCGATATGTTATGAGGCGTGCAACTAGCTCTATTAGAGTGGGCGAAGAACTCGTTCTCAGACCGGCATCCAATAAGAGATCTGAGGATCTTTTGGAGGCATTTGAGGAGACCTGGCCCGAAGTCAATAGAGCTATGCCTTGGATTAATCCAGACGCCGATCTGAAACAGCAAATATCTGAATTCCTATCAGAAACTGAGAGAATGGGGAGAGCAGGATTATTGCATCATTGGATAATGGTAAGGCCATGGGACGACTCTTTACTTGGGCTAATAGGTTTTGATCGTGTTACAAGATCAGGACAAGCAACATGGAACCTAGGCTACTGGGTTAGGAGCTCTGAGCAAAATCATGGTATTGCAAGCAAATCTATTGAAGCAGTGTTGAGATGGATGGGAGAAGCTGAAGAGGTCTCAATAGAGCTCAAGGTCGATCCGCTAAACAAGGCTGGTAGAAGCACAGTAGCAAAGGTAGTTAGGAACTGGGACGGTAAGAGGTGTATCGATGGGGACTCATCGATTACTGTTGCAGGAGTACGCACTATTCATGAGTGTCATGTTGTTACTGTAGGTCCAAAAGGGCCTATGAACTGAGCAAGATATTATCGAACATTGAATAAACATCCAGTAGTCGGAGGCCTGCTACATAGGGGCAGGTGCTTTCATGACAGGTCCGAAACCACGCCAACGTCTTCCTGATTTCGATCCCGATGAGACAGACGAATGGTTGGAATCAATAAGGTCAGTTGTAGAATCTCATGGAGTTGAAAGAGCTCGGATGCTCCTACATGAACTAATGATAGAGGCAAAGGATCTCTCGATCCCGATTAACCCACCATCCAGAACTCCCTATCTGAATACCATCTCCTTAGACCAACAACCACCATATCCGGGTGACTTGGAAATAGAAAAAAAGATTCAGAATTCGATACTCTGGAACGCGGCTGTTGTAGTTTCTGATACCAACAGGAGAATAGATGGAATCGGAGGGCATATCTCTACCTATGCATCTAGCTCTACGCTATATGAAGTTGGATTTAACCATATTTTCAGAGGAAAAGACTCCAATGGGATAGGCGATGCAATCTATATCCAAGGCCATGGAAGCCCCGGTATTTACGCACGGGCATTCCTCGAGGGCAGGATTTCTCGTGAGCAGATGATTAATTTCAGACAAGAAGTATTCAAAGATGGTCTTTCCTCATACCCTCATCCAAGGCTCATGCCAGAATTCTGGGAATATACTACCGTATCCATGGGACTGGGGCCACTAGCGGCTGTAATGCACGCAAGATTCTGGAAATATCTCCATCAGAGAGGCCTTGCGGATACTTCTCAAAGCCGAGTCTTTGCATTTCTTGGAGATGGAGAAATGGATGAGCCAGAATCTATAGCATCAATAGCGATAGCTGGGCGTGAAAATCTAGACAATCTGATCGTAGTAGTAAATTGTAATCTCCAAAGACTGGATGGCCCAGTCAGAGGAAATTCGAAGATTATTCAGGAACTAGAGGGGCTGTATCGAGGAGCAGGCTGGACTGTGATCAAGGTCCTCTGGTCGTCAGGATGGGATCGGATAATGAATGAAGACTCTATGGGGGTTGTATTATCAAGGATTGAGGCAATTAATGACGGCGACTGGCAGAGGATGAGTACTCTTCAGCCTTCAGAATTCAGAAAGGAATTTTTCTCTGGCAATGATCTAATTTCCTCCATCGGAGAATCACTCTCTGATGCTGAGATAGAGGATATGCGTAGAGGGGGCCACGATCCAAGAAAGGTCTATGCCGCGTATAAATGTGCAGAAGCGGCCGAAGGACCTGCAGTAATCCTTTCTCATACTGTAAAAGGATGGGGGATAGACTCCTTCGAGGGAAGAAACTCATCACATCAAAAGAAGAAGATGGCTTTACAGGACCTTATCGCATACAGGGACTCTTTGAAACTACCAATAGACGACGAGACTCTGGATAATTCCCCTCTTTATCACCCCGGGGAAGACTCAGATGAAATTGAGTATCTCAGAAATAGAAGGGAGGCACTAGGCGGATATCTCCCATCTAGGAGATCTCCACGGGTCAACATCAAGGTTCCAGAGGAATCCACCTTCTCAGAGTTTGATGAAGGTACTAGGGAAGGCTTGCTTGTCTCGACTACAATGGTCTTTGTCAGACTATTAAGAAAACTATTGAAGTCTGATGTGGGTCCTAGAGTCGTACCCATTATCCCTGATGAGGGCAGGACCTTTGGGATGGATCCTCTATTCAGTGAGTTTGGCATTTTCTCTCAGGTTGGTCAGAAATATACTCCTGTAGACCATAAAATGCTCATGAATTACAAGGAATCAGAGTCAGGCCAGATAATTCAGGAGGGCATTGCTGAGGCCACATCTATGGCGACCTGGACCGCGGCGGCTACATCCTACTCTCACTCTGCCTCCCCCACTCTTCCATTCTACACCTTCTACTCCATGTTTGGATTTCAGAGAACTGCAGATCAGGTTTGGGCAGCAGCGGACTCACGAGCCAGAGGATTTCTGATGGGCGCCACTGCTGGTAGGACCACACTGAACGGAGAGGGTCTTCAGCATCAGGATGGACACAGCCTACTAATGGCCTCAGCCGTTCCAGGATGTCGTGCCTGGGATCCCGCCTATGCTTACGAACTTGCCACAATTATCCGACACGGTATCAATGAGATGTGGGGAAATAACATGGATGTGATACACTATATCATGCTGTACAACGAGAATCAGCAACAGCTACCAAAGCCAAAGGGTGCAGATCATGGGATTATCAAGGGAGCTTACATGGTTCAGAAATCAGACAGTAATGACTCTCCAGATGTTAGGATACTAGGATCAGGGCCAATCCTACAGTATGCTTTGGAGGCGGCATCATTATTGCTATCCGAACATGGTGTCTCGTCTGAGGTCTGGTCCGTGACTTCATATGGGGAATTGCGCAGAGAGGGATTAGATTCAGAGAGGCACAACAGACTTAATCCGCAGAATGAAATTACTTCATACGTTGCAGATTGCTTTGGAGATGATACCCCAACTATTGCGGTCTCAGACTACATAGCAGCGATTCCTGAGATGATACAGAGATGGGTTGGAGGAACGTTTACCGTTCTAGGTACTGATGGATTTGGACGTTCCGATACGAGAGAAAATCTCAGGAGATTCTTCGAAATAGACACTGAGAGCATCATCATAGCTTCTCTCTCCGCACTAGAGAGAGCGGGGGAGATGCCAATCGGTACGGTCAAAGAGACATCAAAAAGGATGGGCATCAGCCCTAAAAGAGAGGACAAGGCGGAATGATTTTGGGAAGGATTAGAAGTACTTTCAAACTCCTATCATGGTTGTGGAGAAATAAGATTTTCATCGCCACAATTGGATCATTAATTGCTAAATTAAGAAGAAAGAAGTAGAATTATTATCCAAGATTCCGGCTGTTCAGGGCATAATTATGATCTAATGCCTCCTTGATTGTCACCCAATCAGGAGTCGTCCCATCGATCCAATCGTATCTATGTCCAGGAATCAATCGCCAATCTTTTGGTAGACCCTCAAGAATTGATTTTGCCTTTCTGATACTCCTCCACTGTGCCTCTGGATCACTACCTGGTAAATCCACCCTTCCCATCCCATTGGTGAATAGTAAATCTCCGGCATGATATACACCGTGTCCGTGAAATGTAACGTGCCCCGGAGCATGACCCGGCGAGTGAGTGACGACGAGTGAGACAGAACCCAGTCTAAAATCGACAGAAGAATCAGGATTATTTTTCCAAGTATCAGTGAAGTCTACATTCTTGAATACTGCATGACCAATTAGACTGGATACACCATTTGACATCGTTCCATTAACTCTTGCATCCTCATGGCCCCAAACCTCCACATTAGGTGCGAGTGAAATCATTGATGAATATCCTTCAACATGGTCTCTGTGTGTGTGCGTGTACAAAATATGAGTCGGATGGAGACCTTCCTCTGCTAGCCCCTCCACCCATCTTTCAGAGTCAAAAGGGTCAATTATAGCTACAATTCCATTTTTCTTATCTACGAACGCCGTATTCATGTTCATGTAGTCGCCCATCTGAGTTACCCATACCTCGACACCATCATTTCCTACCTGCTTATCGAACTCCCCATGTGCCAGCATGCTTCACCGCAATCGGTCTTATCCAATAGGTATGGTGGAAGCATATTGGGGGCAGGGTTCAAAATCGCCCCTGCTTTACGAGGTACATGGCAAGAATGTCC